>QNFC01000347.1 GCA_003645395.1 Gammaproteobacteria bacterium | reverse complement strand
GTTGTCGCTACCAGCGGGGGGTGAACGTGGGTTACTACTGTTGCTCACCTATGCCGTCGTGGTGTTTTCGATCTTCGCGCAGGGGCTTACCGTTGGCCGCCTGGCGAATCATTATGCTGAGCGCAACGACTCCTAGTGGGTGAAGGCTAGCTAAGGATTTCAGTTTATCGTTGGGCCAGGTGGTGCGGTCTTAAAATTGAAGCTGTGCCGGATGTCCGTGCGTATCCACACGCTTTTCACCGCAGTAATCGACAGGCTCAAGCAAATATCGCGTGGCCACGTAATTGACACTGAGCCCTCAGCGCTAGAGGTCAATGATGATCAGGTCGGCAGGCACGCCTTCTGGCCAGATAAGTCGTGGATACAGCGCTCGGCTAACGTGAATCCGGCCGTTATCATCCACCAACAGCGCCTGCGTTAGTTGCATGCTGCGGGCAATTTTCGGCCACTCAGCCGGGCCAGCTACCGCCAATGCGGTCGCGGCGGCATCAGCCATTCCGCCATCTTTTGCGATAACAGTCGCTGAGGCGATGTGATCAACCGGCCAGCCGGTGCGCGGATCAATGATGTGGGCGTAACGGCGGTCATTGTATTTGCGAAATCGTTCGTAATTCCCTGATGTCATCGCGCACTCGCCATCGGTCAGGGCAATCTCGGCCAATACCCCGAAATGGCGGGGATCGCGAATCGCTATTCGCCAGGGGCGTGTCCCATGATCGCCCATCACGCAGAGATCGCCGCCGGCATTGACGATGGCGTTGGTGATGCCTGCGGCTTGCATTTTTTGCTGCGCAAGCTCGATGGCATAACCCTTGGCAAAACCACCAAAATCATACTGGCCGGCCGGATTACTGCTGCGCAAAGTAAGTTGGTCGGGCGCCTTGCCGGCCAATATTAAATCAGCCATCTGCGGATCCAGTTTAACGAGCCGCGATATTTCATCAGCATCCGGCGGCGGACCGACCGGCGGCGTGTCGCCATGAAATCCCCATAAATCTATTAGCTTGCCGATCGCCGGGTTAAATAGCCCCTGAGACAGTTGTGCCAGTTCAATCGACTGTTCAAACAGCGGCACCAGCGTTGGCTCCAGCCGATGCGTCTGGCCGTCGCCCAACAAAGCATTGAGCTCAGTTAACTTGCCCGGCTGCCAGGCGTGCCAGTCGTTATGAAAGGTCCGAAAGTCAGCACCGACCGCCGCGATTGCCTGCCGAGAAGTCTCTGCATCGCTGCCATAAACCGTGAATTCCACCAGCGTGCCAAACACATAATGGGTGGCTCGGTATTCTGGCGGAGTTGAATCGCAGGCAGACAACAGCAGTGCCACGCAGATCAAAGGCGTTAACAGGTTGGTCTTAATCATTAAAACAGAGTCATTAAAACTGGATGAGTTGCAGAGTACGGCTGGTGATGGTTGGGTATCGAAAATCCTGGCGGAATCTTACCATCGGCCATGAGGGGGAATTCACCAAGCAGAGCGGTGGTTGGGGCGAACTGATTTACGTAAAAAGCGGCCAGGATTGAAAAGAAAAGATAGTTACGGACTCCTCTCCCCAATATTGTTGCCATTATCAGATGCCCTTAAAGTACAACAGCCTACAACTCAACAGCTGGGGAACCAGCTCAGTGGTAACGCTTACCAAACCAATTGATTTAGACGCTCCACCTACCGATGCCTGCCTGCAGTCGACCCGCTATTTCGACTGCGATGATCCCAACGTTCAGGCATACGCGAGCAAGGTGGTTGGCAGTGCAGACACCGATGTCGAGAAGATCGTTCGCCTCTACTACGCCGTCCGCGACCAGTTTCGCTACGATCCGCGCCACTTCATGCTCACCAAAGAACAATTTTGTTGCCGGCAGGTACTGCGGGATAAACGTGGCTTTTGCATGCCTAAAGCGGTGCTGCTATCGACCCTTGCTCGAACCCAGGGAATTGCATCCGGTATTGGCTTTGCCCACGTCAAAACTAGAAAATGGAACTGTCGCACCAGTCGCAACTGTCATGGTCACAAGAGAGCTGGATGCCCGATTAATGACGGTTCTGGCAAAGTCGTGCACTGGCCTGCCAATTACTGTGGCGCAAGTCAGGCAAGCACTTTCAATCGAAGATATTGAAGACTGGCAAAACGGGGCTATCAGCGACGAAAATCTGCTGGCCTTTGCCCCAGCACTGGTAGAGCGCAAGTTAATGGAACAGGGAATCGTCCCGGATCATTACACCGAGCAGGCGACCTGCAAACAGTGCGGGCCTGTCTGGTTATGGTTTACGGGTAAGGTGCTGGGGTGTCCCTGGTGCTGGAATCGGGCAAAAGGAAAGCCCGTACCCTGTCCGCCGAGTCGGTCTATCTAAAAGAATTTTCCTATTTGAGTATGCCAGCCTAATGGCACGATCAAACAAATAAGGGGAAGAAGCGCCTCTTACTTCAATCTAAGCTGCGTCCCCATGAACAAAGTGTAACTTGGTCCTGTGTGAATAACTGTACGGGTTATGGGTAAAGACCTTCATCTTTCAAGGAGCTTTATCAACTAGCCTTAAGGTATATCTTCGGATTCAGCATTGAGCCGCAGCGGCTGTTTAAGAAAATTATGATGTCGCCGCTCAACAGTGATGGTGGAGCATCAGCTTGGGAAGCTGAAGTTCTACCATTGAACTACCCCCGCTTTGGTGATGATTTTACCTTCATCAATATCGCGGTGAAACCAGGATGGTGAGTATGGTTTAGACCATCAGGACGGTTTAGACTATTTAATAGGTGAATCTAACGGTGGGACGATTTTGGGGCTGGTTGAACGATTGTGTTGTGAAATCAACTAGACGG
>QNFC01000346.1 GCA_003645395.1 Gammaproteobacteria bacterium | reverse complement strand
GCGTTGATTATATTCGGCCATGTTGTTATGAAGCTTTCGACAATAACCGCAATCAACATCGGTAAACACGGTAACTCGATAGCGTTCATCCGGTGCTTCAAAGATGACCATCGTGGACTCATCGATGGCCACCAATTGCTCCTTGCGCACGTCATTCAGCGCATTTTCGGTAAGATTTTCGTGGTTTTTTAAATCAAAAACCTGCCCGTCAATCAGATATTCCCCATCAGCGGTAACGTACAGCAGCCGAGATCCAACTCGGCCCTGATACCAATTCGGCATCGGTGCAGGCTTGATATTCTTCGCAGCAACCCCTGGAATAACGTGGTTAAGCGCATCCTTCACCACGTCGGGAATTTCAGCTCGACAGGCGACAGAAACGCTGAATAATAGAATTAAATGTAACCAACGATTGTTCATAGCCTGACTCCTGAAAATTGTTTACCCATCCACAACCATGGCTCAACCTCGTGGGTGATGTTCGGCATGAAGTTTTTGCAGTCTCTCACGCGCCACATGAGTGTAAATCTGAGTAGTCGACAAGTTCGCATGACCTAGCAGCATTTGTACTGCGCGTAGATCAGCGCCATGATTAAGCAAATGCGTCGCAAATGCGTGCCTTAGGGTATGTGGTGAGAGTGAGCTGGAAATGCCCGCCTGATTGGCATAGCGCTTGATGATATGCCAGAACGTCTGTCGCGTCATCCTGTTGCCACCACGACCAGGAAATAGCACATCACTGACAGTATCTTTGAGCAGTTGCGGACGTCCTTGTTCGAGATAACGCTGCAGCCACTCCTGCGCTTCTTCACCCATTGGAACTATTCGCTCACGAGAGCCCTTACCGATAACACGAACAATTCCTGAGCGTAAATTGAGCTGCAATTCTCGCAAGCCGGTCAACTCTGACACTCTCAAGCCGGTTGCATACAAAAGCTCCAGCATCGCTCGGTCGCGCAATCCTCTTGGCGCGGCAACATCCGGGGCGGCGAGAAGCGCCACCACATCGTTCTCAGACAAACTGGTGGGCAGATAGCGACCCAGTTTAGGGGATTCCACCTGTTCGGCGGGATCCGTCAATCGACGACCATTATTTAGAAGATAACGGTAGTAGGCTCGTACAGAAGAGAGGGCCCGGACTACCGATCGGGGGCTCAGACCCCGTTTTAATTCGAAGGTCAAAAACCCCTGGATATGGAACTGCTCTGCACCCGGCAAGAAAGCATTTTGTTCTATGAGCCAATCCGCAAAACGGTACAGATCCCGCCGATATCCGGCGAGTGTGTGCTCACTCAGGCCGCGTTCCATCCAGAGCGCATCGAGAAACTGATCAATTTCCGCCCGAGCCAGCCCAGATGACATGGATAATTCACCCATGCCTGGAATTAAAGCAGACTAAAACAACCCTGAAAAAATCAGCGGCTCTTCTTCGCGGGTAGTTTTTCCTTAATCCGCGCAGCCTTACCAGAAAGCTCACGAAGATAATAAAGCTTGGCCTGACGCACATCACCACGGCGTTTAATCTCAACCCGGTCAATCAACTGACTATAGGTTTGAAAAACTCGCTCAACGCCTTCGCCGTGAGCTATTTTACGCACGGTAAAAGCGGAGTTAATACCACGATTACGTTTCGCAATGACGACCCCTTCAAACGCTTGAATCCGCTCTCGGTCACCTTCTTTTACCTTCACGTAAACAATTACGGTATCACCCGGGCTAAAGTCCGGCAATTCCCGTTGCATCTGCTCAGCGTTTATTTCATCAATGAGGTTACTCATTACAATCTCCACAAGGCCAAAATGACCTGTTAACTAACTTGGCTCACCCAGTTGATGAGCTTCAGCAATAAATTCATCCAGCAGTTTCAGCTGGTCCGGCGATAATTCAATATTTCCCAATAAATCTGGCCTACGGCTCCAGGTTCGGCCCAGCGACTGCTTCATTCTCCAGGCTGCAATTGCCTGATGGTCCCCACTCAACAACACCTTGGGTACCGCCTCACCGTCATATATAGCCGGCCGCGTATAGTGCGGGTAATCAAGTAACCCAGCAGAAAATGAATCCTGCAACGCTGATTCATCGTCACCCAGCGCTCCGGGCAATAACCGAGTAACCGCCTCAACCACCATCAACGCGGGCAATTCCCCCCCGTTGACGACAAAATCACCGATCGACCATTCCTCATCGACCCGTTTTTCAATTAGCCGCTCGTCAATTCCTTCGTAGCGGCCAGCGAGCAAAATCAGGCCTTTACCAGCGGCCGCGGATTCTATCAGATCATGGTCCACTCGCCGACCCTGAGGCGACAGATAAATTACCGGCCGAGCATCCGAGCAACCATCTTGCGCTGCCCGCAACGCCATATCCAACGGCTCTGCCTTCATTACCATGCCAGGGCCACCGCCGTAACTGGCATCATCAACCGTCGCGTGCCGGTCAGAGGTGAAATCCCGGGGATTCCAGCACTGCAGCATAATAATTTGCTCGCGCAAAGCTCTGGACAGCACCCCGAATTGGCAATAATTATTTACCAAATCAGGAAACAACGTCAGCAGGTCAATCCGATATGCCATTAAAAATCCGGGTCCCAGTCCACTCGGCAAGTTCCCGCTACTAAATCAATTTCGGTTACTACGTCAGGTAAAATAAAAGGTAGCCAGCGCCGCCGATCGCCCTGCACCACCATGACATCGTTCGCCCCGGTCTCGAGCATCTCAACAATCAGACCCAAATCCACGCCGGCAATGGTAGCCACCTGCAACCCAATCAGGTCATGCCAGTAATATTCGCCCTCTTCGGTAGCAGGCAGTGCTGACCGGAGAATTTGCAACTCGACGCCATTAAGACGCTG
>QNFC01000345.1 GCA_003645395.1 Gammaproteobacteria bacterium | reverse complement strand
TTAATTGATTGGGAATTGATTGGGAATTGATTGAGAATTGGTTGGGCCCAAAGTAACTTGTAAAAAAAGCAACAGGCTGCATCTGCAGCCAACTAAACAGCATAGATCAAGCGACGTCAAACAAGTTGATCAGTAATTCGCCGTAACGAGCACGATTATCAAAGAGTATTTGATGACCAACGGCACCACTGCCATCCCCCTTATCCCTTCGACCCCTCTCGAGACCATTCAGCCAAAGACCGTTGATTACAACGCATCACGATTGACTCTGCATGCTATTTTCACTGATTTTTTTTCATGCCTAATTTTCCGCAACTGACTGCCGATAGTTAGGTGCTGCCATGAGACGTGGTTCAACTGATAAAAATTAGACCTTGTATCTGACTAAGCTTCGACACGCGAAGAACCAACATTTACCCTACCCAGGAAATGCTGAGGGAATGAAAAGAAAAACCAAGCAAAAAACGATGGAAATGCCGGCCATTCAGCGCGAGTTATCCACCCGGTATTCCCATGTCTGGAAAAAAATTGTCGAAAACTGGGGATCCCTCGCGTGCCCCCTGCACCTCAGCAAATTAACTATCGTCGAGCCCTCGCGCGATAGAGCCGGTTTTACCCCCAAGGCGATGGAAGAAATTTTCACCTTAATAGCATTGCATGATCGTCTTTTCCCACACCATTCAATTGAGCCGGAAAAGCTGAACACCGACGCCTGGCGAAGTTACAGTAACAAGTAGCGGCGCCCTTTCCGCTTTTCTACTAGCCTATTTGACTCAGGCCGAGTTCACCGAACTCCACTTACAGTAAGGTGCGGGCCGGTAATCCCATTTCCTGGGACGCCGCTACCAAACTCGGTACACAACTCAAGTTCAACATGTACTGAAGGTCGTCGTCTGGAGTACCATCACACTCACTAGCCCGACGACCGAGCACTGTTTTTCTGGGTTGAAACACTGCCGGCCATCGCCTAAAACTGTCCACAATTTGAACGTAGGAGATAGTGATGTCTGATCATATTTACAAAAAACTCGAACTGGTAGGTTCATCCAACGTAAGTTCTGACGACGCAGTCCGCAGCGCTATAAAAAAGGCCAACCAGACAATTCACAACCTTGACTGGTTCGAGGTGGTTGAAAGTCGTGGTCAAATCGTCGACGGTGAAGTGGCTCATTGGCAAGTCACCATAAAAATCGGCTTCCGACTCGAAAATTAGGCCAGAGTGATGATTAACGGCGGATTACACTCCGCCGTTAATCATCAACACGAGCCGCTAGTGATTTTTCAAGAACATTAGCCAAACAAGCTGATGTGATTTGGCTTTAACAGTGCGCCGAACGACCCGCTGACGGTACAGTGCTCGATGCAGCCCATCCATTCGGGCTGAATGCCGTACTTGTTTACCCCACCGGTAGTGTTTAGTTAGTCTGGCGGACGAAACGGCTTGCACCCTGTGTAGAGTATTCGGGGTCAAATAGGAACAAGCACTCTTCGTGCACCGCAAAAATTTGACTATTTTTCGCTATCAGCATCCATAGCCGAGGTGGACAACAGCTAACTATCTCGCAACCTAAGTGCTCCATCCCTTACGCTCGGGGCATGCAGATTAATTGCTCGTGATCCCGTAAAACTGGTACTTCCTCGCGCTGCACATTGCCACCCTTCAGCTTATAGCGTCGACCCAGTTACCAACACGCAGAAACGAACGTCCCCCTCAATCAAAGCTGACACTAACGAGCTACTCGCTAACTGCTCTTCACAGCTACTGGTCTCGATGCTTTCAATATGAGACCCTAGTTCGTATTGCCAAATACAAACGGGAGAGGAGTTACCATGGGCAGCAGAACAGGCAACCGCGCAGTACTCACCGGCGCCAATCAACCGATAGAAATCTGGGAGCGTGAGACCCCTCCCCCCAGCGCGGGCGAAGCCGTATTGAAATTACAGTTTGGCGGCGTGTGCGGCACCGATGTGCATTTCTGGCACGGCGAAGTACCGCTGCCCGGTCCCATAGTGCTTGGTCACGAAGGCATTGGCATTATTGAAGAACTCGGCGAAGGTCTCACCACCGACTCCGCCGGGGCACCTATTTCAATTGGCGACCGGGTCTACTGGCAACCAGTCACGCCCTGTAATCATTGCTATCCCTGCACCGTTCTCAACGATGTTTCCATGTGCGAAAACGCCTTCGCCTCTTTGTTTGGTGATGCCAACGCCCCGACACCTTCTACTTACAGCGAAATCATCACCCTGGGGGCCGGGCTACCCTTCTACAAACTTCCTGATGACACCTCATCTGAAGCGGTCATCGCTTTCGGCTGCGCTATGCCGACGATGCTCCAGGGCATGGAACGACTCGGTGGCATTCAGGCTGGTCAAACAGTTGTGGTACAGGGTTCCGGGCCGGTGGGTCTTGCCGCCACCATGCTCGCCCATCTCGCCGGTGCCCATCAGGTAATCATGATCGGCGCGCCCGCTCGGCGGCTGGAGATGGCTCGCAAACTCGGTGCCGATCACACCATCGACATCACTCAGGTCACTAGCGCGGCAGAACGCAGCGAACGTGTACGCGAACTGACTAATGGTCGCGGTGCAGAAGTAGTTATCGAAGCTGCTGGTGTGCTCGAAGCGTTCAGTGAAGGACTACAATTAGTGGCACCTTCCGGTCGCTACCTAATTGTCGGTCTCTGGTCTGCGCCAGGTACCGTGGCGGTCGAACCGCGACTGATCAACAACGGGAATCTCAAAATTATTGGCACCGCTCTTGCCGGGCCTCGACACCTGTACCAGGCGATTCAAGTGGCGCAGATGCAGCAAAACCGACTGCCGATGGCAGAAGCGATCACCCATCGGTTTACCAT
>QNFC01000344.1 GCA_003645395.1 Gammaproteobacteria bacterium | reverse complement strand
TATGCGCCTCTTGAGAGTGTTTAAGCAGAAACAAAAACCCTGTGCAATATGGGTAGGTTATTTATTTCCAGCTGCCTTAGGAGAGCTTTTTATTTCTCCCTCCCTTTCGTCTTTCGTCCTGAGTCTGCTCTTATGAATACCTTTGGAAGATCAAGGTTGCATTGGTGCCGCCAAATCCAAAACTATTAGACATAATAGTGTTTAAAGTGACGTTATCCTGGCGTTCTCTAACTATAGGAATACCTTCTGCACCGGGGTCTAATTGATTAATATTGGCTGAAGCACTTAGAAAGTTTTCTTGCATCATTAACAAAGAATAAATTGATTCATTTACGCCTGCCGCACCTAATGCATGACCGGTTAATGATTTAGTTGAACTTACTGCGGGTACATTACCTGCACCAAATACAGTACGCAATGCTTCTAGTTCACGTGTATCACCAACTGGCGTGCTGGTTCCATGTGCATTGATATAATCAATATCACCAGTTACCGTTGCCATAGCTTGTTGCATACAACGTACAGCACCTTCTCCAGATGGTTGAACCATATCGTAGCCGTCAGAAGTCGCACCGTAACCGACTAATTCAGCAATAATATTCGCGCCACGTGCTTTAGCATGTTCTAACTCTTCAATCACTAAAACACCACCACCACCAGCAATGACAAAACCATCGCGTGTTTCATCATATGGTCTTGACGCTGTTTCCGGTGCATCATTGTATTTTGAAGACAAGGCCCCCATAGCATCAAATAATACCGACATAGACCAATGTAATTCTTCACCACCGCCAGCAAACACGACATCCTGCTTACCCAATTGAATCAATTCCATTGCATGACCAATACAATGCGCACTGGTAGCACAAGCCGAACTAATTGAGTAGTTAACGCCTTTAATTTTAAATGGTGTTGCTAAACATGCGGTATTAGTGCTCGACATGGTACGTGGCACCATATAAGGCCCTACACGTTTAACACCTTTTTCCCTTAAGATATCGGCAGCAGCAACAACATTAGATGTTGACGGACCACCTGAACCCATCACTATACCCGTACGAAAGTTTGAGACTTCATCATCAGATAAACCCGAATTTTCGACCGCTTGCTGCATAGCAATATAGTTAAATGCTGCGCCATCGCCCATAAAGCGTTTAACTTTTCGATCAATAAATTCGTCCAGATCAATATCTACTGAACCATGCACATGACTTCTAAAACCCATTTCTTCATAGACATCAGCATGAACAATACCAGATTTACCTTGTTTTAAAGATTCTATGACTTCATCGCTATTATTTCCAATACTAGAAACAATACCTAAACCTGTAACAACGACTCTTTTCATAATTATTCCTCTAGAAATCTTTAGTTGATGTAAACAATCCAACTTTTAAATCAGTTGCCTGATAAATCACTTTACCATCGACTTCCATAGTGGCATCAGCAATTCCCATTACTAATTTACGCATAATCACACGTTTAAGGTCTAATTTATAAGTCACTTTTTTTGCCGTAGGTAAGACTTGTCCAGTAAATTTTACTTCGCCACAACCTAAAGCCCGGCCTTTACCTGGACCACCCGCCCAACAAAGCCAGAATCCAATTAGTTGCCACATAGCATCCAATCCTAAACAACCCGGCATAACCGGATCACCTTGAAAGTGACAATCAAAAAACCATAAATCAGGGGTTATATCCAATTCAGCAATAATTTCACCTTTGCCATATTTTCCACCTTCATCAGTAATCTTAATGACTCGGTCCATCATTAGCATTGGAGGAAGTGGCAATTGTGCATTATCGGGACCGTATAGTTCCCCACTACCTGATTTTAATAACTCTTCACGCGTAAAACTCTGCGGTTTTTCCATCGAATGCTTACCTAATTTAATTATTCTTATAAAATTCCTGCACCATTATACATTGCGTAATCTTAGTTCGGAAATTTTTAGTAAGGCTGTTTTTTAATTTTGAAAAAAGATAACAAAATTTACTAGCCAGGAAAAACCTCACGCATTAAATTTTTCATTGTTAAGGCGCTTTTTTTCAATTTATTTTGATAAATTAAAGCATAAGTCAAAACCGCTGACACATACCCCCTTGTTTCCTTAAAGGGTATTGTTTCAACCCAGATATCAGCAGCTAAGGGCTTATCTGTTGGCAACCAACGTTTAACTCTATGCGGGCCGGCATTATAAGCCGCCGCCGCTAACGCATAGTTCCCATCAAATTGATTTAATAATTTTTTGTAATAATATGAACCGTATTTAACATTTGTATCTGCGTTAAATAGGCTATTAGTTGTTTTCCATTTTTCTTTTAATTCACGAGCTATTTGTTGCCCTGTCTTTGGCATAATTTGCATTAAACCTCTGGCCCCAACCGGCGATTGAGCTGTTTTATTAAAAGCACTTTCGCGCCGGATTAAGCCATAAATAATAGCGGGGTTTAATTGTTGAATTTGTGCATTTTTTTGCACTTGTGACTTATAAGCCAAGGGAAAGCGAACACTGACATCATCCCAGTATTTCGCTTTGGCAATGGTGTAAATAGCCACTTGTTTCCATTTTAATTCCTCGGCATATTTTGCCGCCATCAGGATATCGCTCTTATTCAGTTTGGATATTACATACCACCACTGCCGTCTTGCTTCCATTACCTTGTTTACAGCAATTAATTCTACAACCACACGAAACTGTTCTTGTCGTTTTAATCGCTTGTAGGCTTTAGGCGCAACGACAATGGGATTGTTTACCATTTTATAGTCTTTATTGAGTTTTTCAGCTGACAAATAACCATAAAAACTTCTTTCTTTAGCAAGTTTAGTAAAAATAAAGTCCGCAGGTTTTGGCTTTT
>QNFC01000343.1 GCA_003645395.1 Gammaproteobacteria bacterium | reverse complement strand
GCTGGTGGCAGCCATTCGTCCGGTGGTGGGGGTCCCGGCTCGCCGCCCAGGAAGGCGGGCATATTTTCGACCCGACTGCTAAGCCGTGACTGGTGGCGCTGAGCGAGTTCCTCTCGACTCGGCCCCGAACCACCACTGAGTAACGCGCCGATCTCCTCATGTTTGGCATCGACCAGGGTTTCCGGCTGGTCGATCTGGCCCGACTCCGTGAGACGCCTCCCAGCTTCGAGCAGCGCCCGCCGGGTCAGACCCGTGGCCCATGAGTCACCGAGGACAATTCGTTCATCGCGAATTTCATGGGTCAGGTTGGCATCGGCCAGCAGCCGATCAAACTCGGCCTGATGCTCCGCCGGAACCCGGCTACGCACGGCATCAACCTGGGATTGAGTTGGGGGTTGTAAATCAACGCTCGACTGATCGCGATTGAGCCCCGAGGCCAAACCCCGCAGAAACACATCGGGCACTTCAACCACGCGCCGGTCGGCAACGTCGTAGCCGGTGCCGAGGCGATTGCCGATGACCTCAAGATAGGCCCGCACCGCCTCACCCAATTCGCCATCAGCAGTTAGTAACCGCTGCAAAGTTTCAGCCGGCTCGTCAGGGGATTTCAGCCACCCCATTGCCTCATCATGCTGCTTTAGTGCAGCCTGAACTCTTTGCAAGTCGGCAGTATTGCCAATCGTGCTCGGTGAAGAACCGCGCAGTAGTGCCAGCACCTCATGGTCAGGCAATCCGGTCCATGCGGTGGTTTTACTAAGGTAGCGGCCCAGCGGTACGGCAGTGCTGGCAGTCAACGAGTGATGACTCTCCAGCGCGTAGTAGAGATTGTCGCGACAGGCGGTCAGATGCCCAAACAGGGCGGCGTTATCCAGCGCCGCCAGGTCAACCGCCTGCAAAGCCTGGTTACGCCCGACCAGGTCGTCTCGAATGGTGCTATTCCACTCGTCGATTTCGATCTGCCAGGTCCGTTCAGCCAGCACTTCAACGCAGCGACGCATGCGTTTACGCAGCCCAGGATGGAGCTTTAACACCAGTTTGAATAGCCATTTCGGCGGTGGGCCTTTGGCATCTATCGGCGCACCGATGGGCACTATCTGAACATAAAGAAAGTGGCCGATGACCGCCATGCGCATGCCTTCAAGTGGCAGGCCGTAACGTTCGGCGCAGCGGCTAAAGCCCGCCGGCATCGCCCGGGGGAAAATTTCGCTCATATAGCCCGACATTGGCAAGCTCCAGTGGGAACTCTCCAGCGCCCATGGCCCCGGGCCGGGTGCACTCCAGCTCTCCTGTGCGGCAATCGTTGCCTCACTATCCTTAGTCAAAATCCTCTCCTTGTTCCGATTACTGTTAAGTCTATATATGAATTTATTTGGCAGGCTGCAAACGGCTGAAATCCTCAACCCGCCAGCAATCATAGGCCGGCTCTTCGTAGGGGTGGGCAGCATAGAGTGCCCTCACCACCGCTTCAATATGACGATCATCAACCACCGTTTCTAATCGATACTCGGCAACTTGTTCGAGTTGACCGGTCTGACCAATATAGGCATCGCTGCCGGTGAGGGGGCGGAACTGCCCTTCACCCAATACCTGCCAACTACAGCGGTCGTAATTGCCGATTTGTCCTGCCCCGGCGGCGAACAGGGCAGACTTAACCTGTTCAAGATGGCTCTCAGGAATGAATGTCACCAGCTTGTACATAGGTTCTGAAAACCGGGCGATTCAGCTATTTACCCTGCCAGACCGGCGGGCGTTTGTTTAAAAATGCATCCAGTCCTTCTTTTTTGTCAGCGGTGCTACAGAGCGCACTCTGGGCGAACTTCTCCAACGCCAGGCCAGCGGCGCTGCTGCCTTCCATACCGTAGTTAACCATCGCCTTCATAAACTGTGGCACCAGCGGTGCGAACTCGGCAATGTGCTCGGCCATGCGTTGTAGTTCTGGCAATAATTCCTCTTTTTCCACCAGCCGGGTAACCAGACCAATATGCAGGGCTCGCTCGGCATCAATCGGCTCACCCATGATCAGCATCTCCAGCGCCCAGGCCGGGCCAACCAGGCGCGGTAGCCGCTGGGTAGCGCCGCCACCGGGAATAATGCCGAGCTTGCCTTCCGGCGTAGCAAAACGGGCGTTGTGACTGGCCAGGCGCAGGTCACATCCCAGCGCCACCTCCAGCCCACCGCCAAAACAGATGCCATTCACCGCCGCAATAGTTACTTTGCTGGCCCGTTCGAGTTTTTCTGCCAGCCCCTGAACAATCGGCTGCAGGGCTTTTTTCAGGTCCCGATCAACCACCTCGCCCAGATCAGAACCAGCGGCAAAGGCTTTTTCGCCCGCGCCGGTAAATCCGATCACCCGCACCGTGTCATCGGCCAGAGCAGCATCGACGGCGTGGTGCAGCTCATCAAGCATGCCCAGAGAGACCGCGTTGAGTTTTTCCGGCCGGTTCAGGGTGATCAGCCCGAGGGGGCCGCGTTGCTCATACTGGATCGAATCGTAGTTCATGCTGCTTCCGTATCAATATTCAAAAAACCTTCACCACTGGCCAGGGCTGCAGCGGTAGTCATCGCAGCCAATATGCTCTGATGCTGGGCGACACCTTTGCCGGCAATATCGTAAGCACTACCGTGGGGAATGCTCAGATGAATGTAAGGCAGACCGAGATAGATCGAGCAGGCCCCCTCAAAAACGGCGGTTTTCACCGCCACCTGGCCCTGGTCGTGGTACATGGAAATTACCGCGTCGTGGTGCCCTTCAATGCACTGACGAAACACCGCATCCGGTGACACCGGGCCGGTGGCAAGAATCCCCTCGGCCTGGGCCTCAGCCACCGCCGGTTTCAGCTGCTCGTCATCTTCCCGGCCCATGGCGTGG
>QNFC01000342.1 GCA_003645395.1 Gammaproteobacteria bacterium | reverse complement strand
GCCGAGGCCTGGCTACAACAGCAAAAGCCCGACCAGGCGATGGCCGAAATAAGAGCCTTTCATCACCACCTCTGTCAGCTGCGAGTGCTCGACCCCGCCTGCGGCAGTGGCAATTTTCTCTACGTCGCCCTGGAGCACATGAAACGGCTCGAAGGCGAAGTGCTCAACCTGATTGCCGACCTTAGCGAAGGTCAGACCACCTTTGAGGCCGCCGGTTTAACCGTCGACCCCCACCAGTTTTTAGGTCTGGAACTTAACCCCCGCGCCGCCGCCATCGCCGAAATCGTGCTCTGGATCGGCTACCTGCAGTGGCACTACCGTATCCACGGCAAGCTCGACATACCCGACCCGATCCTGCGGGATTTTCACAACATCGAAAATCGCGATGCGCTGATTGATTACGACCAGCGCCAACCGCTGGTTGATGATCAGGGTGAACCAGTCACCATCTGGGACGGCATCAGCTACCAAACCAGCCCGGTCACCGGCGAGCTGGTGCCCGATGACCAGCAGCGCAGCGCCGTTTATCAATACCAAAACCCCCGCGCTGCCCCTTGGCCAGCGGCGGACTATATTGTTGGCAACCCGCCGTTTATCGGTGCCTCCACCATGCGCCGCGCTCTGGGGGATGGTTACGTCGATGCGGTGCGCCAGGTCTACAAAGGCAAAGTGCCGGAATCCGCCGATTTTGTTATGCATTGGTGGCACCGCGCGGCGGAGTTGGTGCGCCAGGGCGATGCCCGCCGGTTTGGCTTTATCACCACCAACAGCCTGCGCCAGACCTTCAACCGCCGGGTGCTAGAGCCTCACTTGAACGACCCGAAAAAGCCCTTGTCCCTACTATTCGCCATTCCCGACCACCCCTGGGTTGATAGCAGCGACGGTGCCGCCGTGCGCATCGCCATGACCGTGGGTGGCAGTGGAGATCGGCTTGGCTGGTTGCGGCAAGTTACTGCTGAAGGTCGCGATGGCGACGATGCCCGCGCAGTGGTGCTGAATCGACATGACGGTAAATTATTTGCCGATCTCACTATTGGCACCAATGTGGCCGGGGCGCAATCGCTGGAGGCGTGCTCCAATTTAAGCCAGCGAGGGTTTGAGTTGGGAAACTCGGGCTTTGCGATAACGAATGAGCAAGCTTTGACTCTTGGTTTGGGCAAGTTAAAGGGGATAGAACGTGTCATTCGACAATATAGAAATGGCCGTGATTTAACTCAAGTTTCCCGTGACTTAATGGTTATCGATCTGTTTGGTATGGATGAAACTGAGGTGTTGGATCAATACCCTGGGATATACCAATGGTTGATGGAGAGGGTTAAACCGGAACGTGAACAAAACCGCGACGCTCGGTTAAGAGAACGCTGGTGGTTGCACCGGCGTTTGCGAACTGATCTTCGGAAAATGTTGTTAGGTCTTCCCCGCTATATCGCCACGGTAGAGACCACCAAACACCGGGTGTTTCAGTTCCTTGATGCAGCTATTTTGCCGGATAACATGCTCGTCAATATCGCCAGCGACCGAGCGGATTTTCTCGCTGTTTTATCCAGTCGGATTCACGTCGTGTGGTCCTTAGCTGTTGGAAGTCGGCTTGGCGTTGGCAATGATCCGCGATACAACAAAACCCGCTGTTTCGAGACCTTTCCCTTTCCAGGCCTCACTCCCACTCAGTCGGCGACCATCAGCGGGCCGGCCGAGCGCCTCGATGCGCTGCGCAAAACCCAACTGGCTGCGTACCCAGAGTTAACCCTCACCGGCATCTACAACGTGTTGGAGAAGCTGCGCAGCGGGGTGGTGTTGTCCAAAAAAGAACAGCTGATTAACCAGCAGGGACTGGTGTCGTTGTTACTAGAACTGCACGACGATTTGGATCGAGCGGTGTTTGCCGCCTACGGCTGGGATGATCTGGCGGATCAACTGGTGGGGCTACCCGGTGCTACCACGCCCTTGATTGATAAGCCCAAGGCCCAGGCAGCGGCGGAGCAGGAACTGCTCACCCGGTTAGTCGCACTCAACCAGCAGCGCGCCGTCGAAGAGGCCCAGGGCCATATCCGCTGGTTGCGACCCGAATATCAAGCACCAACCGCTGAGCAGACAGACATCCGCCTTGATGGTAGTGATAAAGCGGTCGCGGCACCGGCCAAGACGGCCACCAAAAAACCGGCCTGGCCGAAACAGATGCGCGAACAGATCGAGGCCGTACTGACCGCCATGCAGACCACGCCAATGACCGCAACGGAACTGGCCGACGGCTTTAAACGCAAACCGCTAAAGCCGGTATTACAGGTGCTGGCGGCACTAGAAGCGCTCGGCAAAGCGCGCCAGCAGGATGATTGCTGGCAGTTAGAGTAAACGGGTTTGGTTCGCGCGGTAAGCGATCACGGCTGAGCCGTGTCTGCCGAGACGCTGGGCCGGGTTAAAGCGGTTGCTGCTTGTCGTTGAGGTAACTGAGAAACCTCTCTTTTACGGCCGGTAGATAGAAGGGTCGAATATCATCCTCTCGCCACCGTTCCGGCTGAAAACCGTTTTCAAGAAAATCGATGAAGCTTGAAAAGAAGGTGGTTATCAGGATGTCCCGGTTAATCTCAATATCGATGTAGGTATGGGGGTATTCCGGGTCTTCCTCCACCTCGGTTGGGTCGTAGTATTCAGAGTTGCGGTAGTCGTAATCGGCCACCTCGAATTGAACCTGTTGATCGGCCAGTGGCAGGATCCTAATTTCTTTAATTTCAATTTCTTCGTCAATTTCTATGTGGATGGGGCCTGAGTCGGCGTTGTCCATAAATCTCAAAAAGACCAGCGCCGGGTCAAATAGGGGGTCATTCACGTCGGAAACGTGTAGGGTGATTTTGCTGTCGCCGGTTTCAAACGT
>QNFC01000341.1 GCA_003645395.1 Gammaproteobacteria bacterium | reverse complement strand
CAACAGCAGACCTTCCCAACCAGAGACATGGCAAGATCCGCTGTTTTAGAGTTTATCCAGGTGTTCTACAATCGCCAGAGAGCACACCAAACCCTGAACTACAGAACACCGTTTGAGGTCGACGCTAAAAGCGTGCTTTGTACTTAATCAATCTGTCCGTAAAACACAGGTTAGTTCAGGTAGCCCCTTACAAGCCAACTAAACATTCTCGCTTCACCATCATATCTGACAAACTCGCTGGCACCACCCCGGGTGATACCAGCGAGATTTTCTCTTTTCTGTTTTTAATCAGTCAACAGCGATAGCAGATGCCTGAACCGCACCACTTTCAACCAGCACTTCACGAATACGGCGTTTCACCGATTCTTCACAAAAAGGCGCAACCGGGGGCCGACAGGCACCCATCTTGTAGCCAAGCACATCCAGCCAGTACTTCACCGGTGCCAGGTTATAGATTTTTTTCTCTATTAGCGGCATTAGAAACACTTCAACCATCAGGTCGCGCAGAGGCTCAAGTTCACGGTGCAAGGGCAGTGCCGTAGCAAAATCACCTTCAGCGGCTGCCTCCATCATCTTGAACAGGGTGTCGCGTTTGTCGCCGTAGATCAGCACTTCGAGCGTGCCGAATATGCACTGGGCGCCGTGGACGATGCTGTCCCATAAATAGAACGACTCCATCGGCTCGGTAACAACGATCCGATCGCCGGCCATTTTACGTAGCGAGATTGTATCTGCCGGGTTACTCATACCGTTCTTGATGCCCACTACCTTTTCCAGATCTGCCAGTCGGTTAATCAGGCCGTGGTTCATCACGTAACCGGCATTAGGAGTCTGGTAGAGCACAATGCCCAGCGGCTGATTGTCGTTCAGATATTTGAAATAACCGTAAACGTCCTCGTCAGAGCGCAGTTGAATAACCGGGTTGATCACCTCTAACAGGTCATAACCCAGGCCATCGAGCACTTCCGCTTTTTCGATCACAGTGAACGGCGACGGATCGAGAATAACCGAGGTGAGCATCATCCGGCCGTCGGCAGCTTTGGCACAGGTTTCGGTGTACTGGTACCACTCCGTAGGCGTCATGTTCCACGCTTCAGCCATGTTCCCGCCGGTCATCAACCCGTAGAGCCCAACCTCGGCATAGCGATTGACGTTAAACGCCAGCGCCTCAAGATCGAGACTGAAGTCATCTTTAAAAGGGGTGGTCGGTGCGTTAGTACAACCCACCATGTGCTCCCTTGCCCACTGTTTTGCTTCCTTCGCCGAGTATTTAGCCATCTGCCTCTGTTCCTTATTTAAATTTTGATAAAACGACCGGTAAGTCTATGCAATTGCGCCTTGTTTTAAAGATTTAAAAGAAAAATAGTAATTCCCTGCTTTAATTTTGGGGTTGAAAAATAGCCACCCAAAAGCCCCCTAAACCTCGAACCTAACTTGCACCAAATCCAGGGGTAGTTGACAGGGTCGACCGGCGGCAGTGACAAGCACTCAGAGCAACAATTTGCTATCATCATGCGGTGGCCGAGGGCCGGATATTTACTATCTTTAAAAAGGAATAATTATGTTTAACAAAACTGTCTCTTTAACTGTCGCCGCATTAACCGCAGCGATTTTTCTATCATCCTGCGCCTTTACACGCACTAGCTCTGAAACAACTCAAAACACCTCTGATGCTTCGACGGATTTAACTTCCAGCACGAGTAAAAGGGACGATGACAAAGAAGAGGTTGAAGTTGTTGTGGAAGAATTTGTTCAATCCAATTTTGACCAGCTCCGTTCTGATATGGCCGTTGGTGAAGGAGAATACCTGGCTAGCTTAGCTTCCCTGCTCTCGATAGATGATGCGGATAAGCAACAATTTTACTCACTAACGAAGAATAACTTTAATAAACTATTCGTTTCACCGGAGACCACTCCGCAGGAACTGGTTAAAAATTTAAATAAAGAAGTTGCTCAAGCCCAAATTTAACTATTAATGGATTTCCACGTTCCGGCGTGGAAATCCTGCCCCTTCTGTTATTGTTATAACAACCGACAAAAGCCATTCCCAATATCTTTTTATCCCCTCGCCTCTTACGGCCTGTTAATTTCAGAGTTTTCACCAGGGTCCTTCTTCTCGCAGCGCTATACCTCCTGCCGCTTTCTGCGGCCGCGGCTGATAACATCACTACCCTCGATCAGTTAGTAACGGAGGCCAGAGTCAAAAAACTCTGGCAAAGGCGTGAGTGGCAAGTGTTGATGCACTACTCGTCAACCTTAACCGGCACCCGAACAGTTAGTCTGGTGGACGACCCAACGTTTTTCCTGTCAGATCAGGGAAAGACATCGCCGCATGCAGAATTAGAAGCAACATTAAGCCACTTATTTTCTCCGTCAGCAGATAACAATGAAGCAACCGCCTGTCGATTTCCCGCCAGATTGGCCTGGCTGACAAAAGCATTAACTATTGAAAAAGGCACCCTGCCTAACTATAGCTGCAGTCATCTTAATAACTGGTTATACAACCTCGGTGCCGACAGAATTACCCTCATTTTCCCGGTATCGGTTTTAAACAGTCCAGCCTCGATGTTTGGTCATACGTTTCTGCGTCTCGACCGGACAGCAGCCAAAAAGCCAGACTTGCTCGCCTGGACAGTCAACTATGCCGCACGCACAGATGAAATGCGTGGTCTGAGTTTTGCCCTGAATGGTTTGTTCGGCGGTTACCCGGGGAAATTCAGTCTCGCGCCTTACCATAAGCGAGTTAAAGCTTATAGCGATATCGAAAACCGCGATATGTGGGAGTATGAACTCAGCTACAGTTCGGCTGAAGTCCACTTCATGCTGCTGCATTTATGGGAATTACTACCGGTTTATTTTGATTACTACTT
>QNFC01000340.1 GCA_003645395.1 Gammaproteobacteria bacterium | reverse complement strand
TCGATATGTTCAACATGTTTTCTGGTGGGGCGCTTGGCCGTTTTTCGGTCTTGGCGCTAGGCATAATGCCCTACATCTCTGAGTCGATCATTATGCAGTTGCTGACCAGCGTACACCCTAAGCTTGAGCAACTTAAAAAGGAGGGAGGCGCGGGCCGGCGAAAAATCACCCAGTATACCCGGCAGGGAACGGTGATTCTCGCGGCAGTGCAGTCGTTTGGTATTGCTGTTGCGCTAGAACGTCAAACCTCCGGCGGGTTCCCCGTTGTTATCGATCCAGGTTTCGCGTTTCGTCTTATAACGATGTTAACGCTGGTAACCGGCACGATGTTCTTGATGTGGTTGGGGGAGCAGATTACCGAGCGAGGGATCGGTAATGGAATTTCATTAATTATATTTGCAGGGATTGTCTCGGGGTTGCCTGCGGCGATTGGCGGTACGATGGAGCTGGCTAGTACCGGTGAACTGTCTTCTGGCATGGTATTAGTGCTGTTTCTGTTGACGATTTCCGTGGTCTATTTTGTTATCTTTGTCGAAAGGGGCCAGCGACGAATCACGGTTAATTATGCCCAGAGGCAGCAGGGCGGAAAAGTTTACGCGGGACAAACCAGCCACCTTCCCTTGAAGTTGAATATGGCGGGTGTTATCCCACCGATTTTCGCGTCCAGTATTATCCTGTTTCCGTCAACAATCGGCGGCTGGGCATCCAATGCCGAGGGTTTTGGTTGGTTGAAGGATTTGTCAAATGCGCTGTCACCTGGTCAGCCGCTTTACGTGTTTTGCTATGCACTGGGGATAATATTTTTCTGTTTCTTCTATACAGCGGTGGTATTTAACCCAAAAGAGACTGCAGATAATCTTAAGCGCTCCGGCGCGTTTATACCGGGAGTTCGTCCAGGGCAACAGACTGCGCGTTATATAGATACAATAGTCTCCCGTTTGACGGTGTCCGGTGCCATCTACATTACTCTGGTGTGTCTTCTACCTGAATTTTTAGTCGCGTATTTGGGTGTTCCGTTTTACTTTGGTGGAACATCGTTGCTGATCGTTGTGGTGGTAATCATGGATTTTATTACTCAGGTGCAAACATACCTGATGACTCAGCAGTACGAAAGTTTGATGAAAAAGACGGGTAAGCACGGGCAGGGAGCTAATGGGCTATTTCGTTGATCGTAAAATATTAATAGAGGTTTCGTTATGAAAGTCAGGGCGTCGGTAAAAAAAATGTGCCGTGATTGCAAGGTTATCAGGCGTAAAGGTGTGGTGAGGGTCATTTGTAAGGACCCGAAACATAAGCAGCGCCAGGGTTAAGGTTGGCTCGGTTAGAGCTTCCTTAAAATTGAGTTTGGAGTAAAAAATGGCACGTATAGCCGGCATTAATGTCCCGGATCATAAGCATACAGAGATTGCACTTACAGCAATCTACGGCATCGGTCGCACTCGTTCGCAAAAAATTTGCGATGCGGTAAACGTGCAACGAGCCGCTAAAATCAAAGACCTCACTGAAGCCGAAATCGAATCACTGCGGCAGGAAATTGGTCGGCTCACGGTAGAGGGTGATCTGCGCCGTGATATTGCAATGAATATCAAACGACTGATGGATCTCGGTACATACCGTGGAATCCGGCATAGGCGGGGGTTGCCATTGCGAGGTCAGCGGACCAAGACTAATGCGCGTACTCGTAAGGGTCCGCGTAAGCCGATTCGTCGCTAGATTTCTAAATTAATTAAACGGGAAATAATTAGATGGCCGTAGGTAAGTCGCGTAAGCGGATAAAAAAAGTTGTTAACGACGGGGTTGCGCATATCCATGCCTCATTCAATAACACAATCATTACCATAACGGATCGGCAGGGTAACGCCCTCGCCTGGTGCACCGCCGGAGCTTGTGGTTTTAAAGGCTCACGCAAAAGTACGCCTTTTGCAGCTCAGGTTGCGGCAGAACGCGCCGGTGAAATTGCAAAAGAATACGGTGTCAAGAATCTAGACGTGATGATTAATGGGCCGGGGCCAGGACGCGAGTCTGCAGTGCGATCACTTAACGCTAATGGGTTTAAAATCCAGAGCATTAATGACATTACTCCTATTCCTCATAATGGGTGCCGACCTCCAAAAAAGCGTCGAGTTTAATACGTTCTGACAGACTCGGTTGATGTCCCCTATTGTTATTGAGTTTGGGGCTTCTGGCTGTCAGATAACCAAATAGCGTGTTTTTGGATCGCTGCGCCGAACATCGCTGCCGAACAAGGGCAATTCATTGCCAACCTGAGACTTTTAGTCGTTAGGTGACCTACAGTCTTTTACACAACGTAAGGTTGAGCATCTCCAACGAGAGGTATTGATGACATATTCACCCACAGATTTTTTGAAGCCTCGGGTCATTAAGGTAGACAAGATAAATGACACCCGTTCTAAAGTGACACTGGAACCTTTAGAGAGGGGGTTTGGCCATACCTTGGGTAATGCGTTGCGACGTATTTTGCTCTCTTCCATGCCCGGGTCGGCGATAACCGAGGCCCGTATTGGTGGCGTCCTACACGAGTACACTGGTCATCCGGGCCTCAAAGAGGACGTGGTGGATGTGTTGTTGAATCTTAAGGGGGTGGCTATTCGACATCATAGCCACGGTGAGTCGACACTAACGCTTAGTAAAACAGGGCCCGGGGAAGTTACGGCTGCGGATATTCAGCTTGACCACAATGTAGAGATAGCTAATCCTGATTTGCACATTGCTACCCTCACTGTTGGCGGGCAACTTGAAATGTCTCTCACAGTTACGAGTGGTCGCGGTTATGTCGCTGCAACGCGTGGCGATGAAGATGGTGACGAGTCTGAAATGATCGGTAGCTTGAAAATTGACGCAATCTATTCC
>QNFC01000339.1 GCA_003645395.1 Gammaproteobacteria bacterium | reverse complement strand
CTGAACTTCCTCGGGTGGGAAGAGGCGGATGAGGAGCACTTCGGTCAAGACGTTCGCATCGTCCTCGTGTCCGGTGACTTCTCCAAGGAGCTGACGACCTCGGTGCTGTGGCTGAACGAGCGCGATTTGGACGTGCTGGCCAGCGACAATTACACCTGCCCGCCGACGACAACTACACCTTCCCATCTAACGTGCACGTGATGTTGCCGCTCGTAGGCTCCGTCCTCCCCGAGAAGAGGAGGCGAGCGATTGCGGTGCACCGATGCGCAGGTGAGGAAGTTGATGCAGGAATACAGCAAGAGTGGGAAGGTCGAGCAGGCCGGTCTGAGGGCCGGGATGAGCCGCAAGACCGCTGCCAAGTACATAAGAGAGGGGAAGCTGCCCTCGGATCTGATCCAGCCGCGAAGCTGGCGGACCCGGGCGGACCCCTTCGATGAGGTCTGGCCGGAGCTCGCGGAGCGGCTGGCCGAGGCGCCGGGGCTGGAGGCCAAGACGCTTTTCGATGACCTCTTGGAGCGTGACCCCGATCGCTTCACGCCAGGCCAGCTGCGCACGCTCCAGCGTCGAGTGAAGCAGTGGCGTGCCCAGGAGGGTCCCGACAAGCGGGTGTTTTTCGCGCAGCAGCACCGTCCCGGAGAGGCCGCACAGACGGACTTCACCTGGGCGACGGAGTTGGGCATCACGATCGGCGGAGAAGCGTTCCCGCACATGCTCTGCCACTTCGTCCTGCCCTGCTCGAATTGGGAGTGGGCGACGGTCTGCCACTCGGAGTCATTCTTGAGCCTGAAACACGGGGTCCAGGAGGCGGTTTTCCGGCTGGGCCGCGTGCCGACGAATCACCAGACCGACCACTCGACGGGGGCGACCCACAACCTCTCTAAGGCGGAGAAGGAAGCGGGAGCGCGGAGAGAGCGAGGCTTCAACGAGGACTACCTGGCGCTGATGGATCACTTGTGCATGAAGCCCCGCACGATCCAGGTCGGCGAGAAGGAGCAGAACGGCGATGTCGAGTCGCTGAACGGATCGATGAAGCGTCGCCTGGAGCAGCACCTCCTGCTGCGCGGGAGCAGAGACTTCGAGAGCGTGGCGCAGTACGAGCGGTGGATGCAGGGGATCCTCAGCAAGGCCAACGCCCAACGCTCGAAGAAGGTGGCCGAGGAACTCGAGGAGATGAAGGTGCTGCGCGTGGAGCGGCTCGCGGAGTACCAGGAGATCCAGGTGAAGGTGACGAGCTGGGGCACGATCCGTGTCAAGCGCAACGCCTACTCGGTACCCTCGAGGCTCATGCGGGAACGTGTCCGAGTCCGGATCTTCGAAGAGCGGATTGAGGTGTACCACGGGAACGTGCTCCAGCTCTCTTGTGAGAGGCTGCGCGGCGAAGGCGGCAGCCTGGTCAACTACCGCCACATCATTTGGTCCTTGGTCCAGAAACCGGGCGCATTCGAGCGATACCGCTATCGGGAGGACCTTTTCCCCTCACTGACCTTTCGCAAGAGTCACGACGCGCTGCACGAGGCGCTTCCGACCAGGAAGGCCGATGTGGAGTATCTTCGGAGCCTACACCTCGCGGCGAAGACGATGGAGTCGAAGGTCGAAGTGGCGCTGGAGTTGCTCTTGGCCGAGGGGCAACTTCCCCTGGCGGATCGCGTCAAGGAGCTCGTCGCTCCCGAGGAACCGGAGATCCCCGAGATCGCGATCCCGCGGGTCGACCTGGAGGGATACGACGCTCTCTTGAGCGTCGATGCGGCGGAGCTCGAGGAGGTGCTGTCGTGAACACTCAGAGCTTGAAGCTGCAGCTACGAACGCTGAAGTTGCCCTCCTTCGTGGAGTACCACGAGGAGATAGCAGAGAGGGCCGGACGCGAAGGCCTCGACTTCACCGAGTGCCTGCGTCAGCTGGTCGAACTCGAGCTCTCCGAGCGAGAGGTGCGCAAGATCGAACGGCTCCGCAAGCGATCCGGGCTGCCGCCGGAGAAGACGCTCGCCAGCCTCGACCAAGAGCGGCTTCCGGCGAAGGTCCGCCGTCAGCTACCCGCACTGTGCGAGGGCGGCTTTGCGGAGCGCGCGGAGAACGTGCTGGTGTTTGGGATGCCGGGCCGCGGGAAGTCCCACGCGCTCAGCGCCATCGGGCATGAGCTCGTGCACCGAGGGATCTCGGTGCTGTGGCGTCCGGCTTACCAACTCGTGCAACGGCTGCTGGTAGCCAAGAGAGACTTGGCCCTGGAAGCCGAGCTGCGACGCCTAGATCGCTTCGATGTCATCGTCCTCGACGACATCGGCTACGTGCAGCAGGACCGCGAGGAGATGGAGGTGCTCTTCACCCTCCTGGCGGAGCGCTACGAGCGCCGCAGCGTGATGATCACCAGCAACCTGGTCTTCTCGCAGTGGGACAAGATCTTCAAGGACGCGATGACCACCGCGGCGGCGATCGACCGGCTGGTGCATCACTCGATCATCCTGGAGATGACCGGCAAGAGCTACCGCAGCGAGGCCGCCAAGAAGCGCAACGGGTCGGGCGACTCGGTCGGGGCGCGCAAGGCAGACGCGAGGTGAAAGGAGGCAACACAAAGGAAGTTGCATCGCGCCGACCCCCTCGGGGGTCGGGCCCGGGCCGTAGGTCCCGGGCCTACTACGGAGGCCTTCGCCGCTTCGCGACTCAGGCCCAATCATGTCGGGGCTAACGCCCCTTTACGTGGGGGGCTTCGCCCCCCTACACCCCCAAGACCGATGGGTAAGTGTAGTTGTCGTCACGGGGAAATGTAGTTGACGTCGGCCACTCGGCACACGATGCCCTGAGTGCCCTCCGAGAAGGCGTGATGGGGATGGACGGGGGGTACATGATCGAAGGAGACATCCAAAACTACTTCGGCGCG
>QNFC01000338.1 GCA_003645395.1 Gammaproteobacteria bacterium | reverse complement strand
TGATTAACCCGGTTATATCGTCGGCGGAGAGGCGGTAATTAATTGGGATGCCGATGATCCCGGTTTTAGTGAGCATAAAATACCAGTCCACCAGCTCGATACGGTTGGAGCAGAGCATCGCCACCACGTCGCCTTTCTGGTAACCCTCGGCGGTCATCAGGTTCGCCAGCCGGTTAGCGCGGTCGTTCAGGTCCGCAAATGTGAAGCGGCGGTTAGAGGTCATGCAGACCAGTGCTTCGCGCTGCTGAAACCGGCTCGCGGCGGTTTCCAGCATTTTGGCAACGGGACTGTGGTTGAGGGTCGAGGTTTCGATAGCGTTTCTCCCGGATTGTTTAATCAGTAAATCAGCAAAAAAGAGGTGTATTACCGCTATTTCCACTCAATATCCAGTACCTGAATCGTGCTCTCGCCGACATTCACCAGGCGGTGAATCAGCTCTTCTTCGTGCCACATGGCGACCCCATCGCCAAATTCATTAACGACGGTTTTGCCATCGGCAAAGGTCACCCGCGCTTTGCCGCCGCTGACCACAAAGGCCACGCCTTTACGGGTGTGGTGATGCTGACCCGTATCGGCCCCGGGGGGAATGGTCACCCGATACATCTCCACGGCGCTGTTTTCGTGCATCAGGTGATGGTAATCCACTTTAGCCAAGGTGCTGCCACCCGTGTCTATTCCGCTTAGTGCGGTGACGCGGCCCACAAACAGTGCGACCGGTCTGACGCCGTGGTTTTTGATCACCACTGACTCGCCCGGCTGCCAATAGAAAAACCCGCTGGGCAAAACACCGGTCACCGTGCCATTAATATTGAGGCTGCCTTCGTCCAGGGTCACAGCAACGATTCCGTGGGGTGCGGCTTTAACATCGATAGCAGCGCCCGGCTCCAGTTGGTATTTCACTGCCTGAAGATACTCGTTGCTGAACAGTGGCTCTTCCTGTGCCTGCAGATTACCGATGAGCAGTAGCGGTAGTAGTCGTAAGACCCATTGCCACGGTCGCACCATTTGCATTTTGCTCATTGGGGTTGTCCCTCCCGGTTGGGTGATCGGTTCAGGTGGGCGTCGGCTCAATCCCATACTTGTCCATCATCGCAATGTAGTCCTTCACCGTGGCGTCCAGGTCATATTCCGGTTGATAGCCGAATTGCTTGCGGGCTTTATCGATGTTGAACACGCAAAAAGCATCCACCCCCATGCCCATGTAATCGGTGCCGGGACCGATATCGATCACCGAATCGGGATAGAGTTTCTGAATTGCGTCGGCCATATCCTGGGGAGAGTTACCGACGCCGGTACCGATGTTGTAGGTGCCGGAGTCAGCCTTATTGGCACCCAGCGCCTTGATCACCCCCTGGGAGACATCCTTCACGTACATGATGTCGTCTTTCTGCTCTCGACCCTGTTTGATGGTGGTGGTCCTGCCGAGCATAGCGTTTTCGATCAGTGTGCTATGGATAGATACCGGGCCGTGGCGCACCAGCTTGCCGGGCGCAACGATGGTGCCAAAACGCAGGGCGTAAAAATCAAGGCCATGAACGTGGTGGTAGTTCATACCCATGCCTTCACCCACCATCTTGCCAAGACCGTATATAGAGAAGAAGGTACTCAGGTCTGCGGGAAAGGGCTTGCCCACCACATCCTCAGTAATTGGCAGGTAGGTAGGATGGCCGTTCTGTTTGGGCACGATTCCATACGCGGCCTTGGAACTGGTGTAGACCATGCGGTCGATACCGCAGGCCACCGCTGCTTCGAGCAGATTCACCGTCGAGCCGGCGTTAACCTCATACTGCATAAAAGGTTCTGGCGCGCCAAAACCGATGAATACCGCCAGGTGAATAATGGAATCCGCGCCACTGCTTTTTAACGCCCGCACCAGGGCAGGGTAGTCGCGCACATCGCCACGAATAAACTCCACATCGTCCTTAATATCTGCCAGCATCGGGTCGTCAAAACGCTGGTCAAAGACCACCACTTCATCGCCCTGGGCGAGCAGGTCGCGGACGATCCAGATGCCATTGACGCCGTTACCACCGGTAACAAAAACTTTTCTACTCATGGGTTTCTCCTCCCCCAAACTGCCGAATTAGCTGATTCCGTTCACGCTTTTAGTCCATGGCGTAGAACCGTCGAGCCGCGTCGCCAAGAATCCACTTCTTCTCTACTTCCGTGTAGTCCGGATTATTCAGCAGGTTGGGGATGTCACCGATGATGTCATCCGGTGCCGGCTCGTGGGGGAAGTCGGACGAGTAGAGCATGCGCTCGGCGCCGCCCATGGCGTCAATGGTCTGGCGCATAAAGCGTTCGCCCATTTCCGGGGACACCCAGAAGTTATCGCCGGTCGAGATGTATTCAGAGGGCCGCTTTTTCAGTTTGTCGCGGGCCTTGCCGCCGAAGGCCGAGTCATATTCGTAATCGAGCCGATCCATCATGAACGGCACCCAGCTACAACCGCCTTCAAGAAAGGCTATGCGCAGTTTTGGGAAGGCATCAAACACCCCGCTAAAAATTATATCCGTGAGCTGAATTTGTAATCCCATTGGGTGGGAGAGGGTATGGATTTTTTCGAAACTGTCGAAATGGTCAAAACCCATGCCGCCACTGGGGCCGCCGTGGATCGCCAGCGCCATGTTGCACTCCTGCGCCGCTTCATAGATCGGCCAGAAGAACTCATCGCCATAGGTGCGCGTCGGGTGGGTCACCCCGCCGGGTAACATCATCGCCACAAAGTTTTTGCGGTCTTTGGCGCAGCGGTAGATCTCCTTGACCGCCGCCTGGGGGTCGAGCATGGGCATCAGGCCGACACCAAACAGGCGGTCGTCTTTTTGCATGTATTCGCCTTCCAGCCAGTTGTTGTAGGCATTGGTGACGGCGAT
>QNFC01000337.1 GCA_003645395.1 Gammaproteobacteria bacterium | reverse complement strand
TCACCGATGCACGGGGTATCACCGTTAGCTACAGCTACGATGCCCTTAACCGACTCACCCTAACCGACTACCCCGGCAGTGATGAAGACATCACCTATCAGTACGACAGCTGCGCAAAAGGCATCGGCCGGCTCTGCCAGGTCACCGACCAGAGCGGTATCAGCAGCTACCAATACAGCTCATTCGGTGAAATAACCCAGATCAGTAAAAATGAATTTGGCCAGACTTTCATCACCGCCTATCAATACGATCCCGCCGGTCGAATCAGCCAGCTCACCTACCCTAGTGGCAGGATAGTGACCTATGGCCGAGATGCCAGGGGGTTAATTAGTGATGTCACCACCACCTTTGCCGGCACCACTGGCCCGGTGGTTAGCAGCCGCCAGTACCGGGCCGATGGTCTGCTCACCGGCCAAACCCTGGGCAACGGACTGATCCAGACCCGTAGTTTCGATACCCAGGCGCGAATGACCAGCCAGTCTCTGGGCACGCTCTGGGATCAGACCCTTACCCACGACCCGAACGGTAACCTGACGGATCGCAATGTAAACAGTGCAACCGGCACCCAGACCGATCTATTCAGCTACGACACCCTGGATCGCATTACCGACGACACCACCCAACGCGGCGCCTTTGTTTATACCTATGACGCCAGTGGTAACCGCCTGAGTAAACAGATCGACGGTAACAGCAAAACCTATGACTACACCGCAGACAGTAACCGCCTGACCCAGGCCAACAACAAAACCGTGGTGCTGGATGCCGCCGGTAACACCCTCACCGACAAAAATGGCAAACGGGAGTTTGCTTATAACCAGGGCGGACGACTATCCCAGTACACCGAGGAGGGAGCACTCAAAGCCATCTACACCTACAACGCTTTTGGCCAACGTACCCGTAAGGTCAAACAGACCGATATCGGTGCAGTCACCTTCACCTACCACTACGATCTACAGGGCCACCTGATCGCCGAGTACAAAAACGGCAACCTGATAAGGGATTACCTATGGGCCGATGATGAACCACTGATGCAGGTGAAGATCAAACAGAGCAACGGCAAAGTCGGCCGCACCACCTGGATCACCACCGATCACCTGCTCACGCCTAGAATCGGCACCGATGAGAACCAGACCATTGTCTGGAAAAGAGAAGGCGCAGCCTTTGGACAGGCCAATGCCGATAAAGACCCGGATGGCGATGGTAAGGACCGGAATATCCGGCTACGGTTTCCAGGGCAGCTTGCGGATGGCGAGAGTGGGCTTTTTTACAACTGGAATCGGTATTATGATCCGGGGACGGGGCGGTATATTACGAGCGACCCGATTGGGCTGGCCGGAGGAATCAATACCTATGGGTATGTGGGCGGGAAGCCGTTAGTAAGGATTGACCCTCGTGGCCTAGACGACATTATGGTCCATGGTTTCAACGTCGATAATTTACCCGGGACTCCGGCGGAAGCTGCTGCTATGCAGTCGTCTCCTTTGCCGCCCAATGCGAACGTTATCGGGTTATACGGCGAAGCATGGGTTGAATTTATGTCCGCAGTTGTAACAGTAAACGGTGCCAGAGTTATTACGTCATGTGCTACAAAATTGCTCAAAGTCAAACCAATCCAAAAACTTGCCTGTACTCTTGGTTTCACTATGGCCATATGCCAAGGGAAGGGTGATGTCGCACATGATATCGTTCAGCAAGTGAAAAGATCAAATGATATTGCGCAGGGGTCTAGAGTGTCTCAAAGAGTTACAACGCATGCCCCAAAATAGCAACGTACTTCCATTTCCAGAAACAGCAAATAAACAGCTTCTCGGGATTCTAGAGGAATTTGAAAATGGTAATGGTTCAATTGCCCTTCAACGGTGTTTATCGCTCGTTGACCAAGGTGACTCTGACGCAAATCTTATAGCTGGGTATATATATGAACAGGGTAGTGATGACGTTCCATTCAACTATGAATATGCCAAATTTTATTATGAGAGCTGCATCAATCAAAGCGGGACGGTTGCCGCTTATCTTGGAATGGCAAGAATTTACCTTTATGGACTGGGCGTTGAACAAGATTACCGTAAAGCTTGGTCGATTTATGAAGAAATCGTGGAAAAAAGTGGGAATGTAAAAGCATATTTGATGCTAGGGCAGATGGCCCAATATGGATTGGGTCATAGTCAGGACTTAAGTTTAGCTAGAGAATACTATTCCCTAGCTTGGAAAGGAGGCTATATCTTCGGGCTTACATTTTTAGGGTTACTAGAACAGGCGAGTGGTAATCTGATCAAGGGCTGGTGTGTCAGATTAAAAGCTGGATGGCATACACTTAAAGTGGTTTGGCGAGAGCCAGATGATCCATCTATTAGCTATCCGTCTATAGTTCCGAAAAAGTAACAGCTGGGTATCAACGCGGCATTGGGGTCGCGCGGCAATGGGGTCGGGTCTAGAATCGAAGCCTTTTTAAACCAGACAAAGTCCATCCAGCCCCGCTCTCGCGGGGTTTTTTGTTTTAGCGACTGGGTTTTATTTAGCCAGAAGCGGCCTGCTGCTGCTTGATCAGGGCGTCGAGCATTTCAGTAATAAACTTCTGTTTAGCTCGGGGCATCAGACCGACCTGTTCGATCTGGCGCTCAAAAGATCAATGAGATCAAGGGGGTCAGATACGAATGGCACTAAGTTAAGCCCTTTTAGCATGAAAATCCCGGCCCTGTTTTGATGCCTAAAATGCGATAATATCGCATGAAAAACAATAGCTTATTTCTCCCTGGCTTCCAACTTCAAACCCTTCGCCGAAAGCCCCGTTCAGCCCAGCAAATCCTGGCCCAGAAGCTCGACGATATACGTCAGAAAACCTTCAATCAGCTGGGTGACTGTTTTGACAATCTAATCC
>QNFC01000336.1 GCA_003645395.1 Gammaproteobacteria bacterium | reverse complement strand
TGCAGAATATTTGCGGCTTCACTCATCTCCACCATAAAGGTAGAGCGACCGCCGGCAAGGTCATCAGAGGCGCCAATGCGGGTAAAAATTCGGTCAATCGGTCCGATCATCGCACTGCGTGCCGGCACGTAACAACCAGCGTAAGCCATGAGCACGATAACCGCATTCTGGCGCATAAAGGTCGATTTACCGCCCATGTTGGGGCCGGTAATCAGCATCATTCGCCGCTCCGGCGTCAGTGACAGACTATTCTCGATAAACACTTCATTGCTGATCTGCTCCACCACCGGGTGGCGACCCGCCTCAATTTCGATGCCCGGCTGGTCATTCAAAATCGGCCGTACGTAATCGAGCGAGTCGGCCCGCTCCGCAAAATTGGCGAGTAGATCCAGCTCCGCCAGCGCCCCGGCACAAATTTGCAGTTCGATGAGCTGGTCAATAATAGTCGCCAGCAGTGCGTCGTAGAGTTCCCGTTCAAGCGCGTGAATCCGCTCCCGCGCAGTGAGCACCTTCTCCTCCAGAACTTTCAGCTCCGGGATGACGTAACGCTCCGCGTGTTTAAGCGTTTGTCGGCGCTGGTAATCCTCTGGCAGTTCACCAGGACGCGCCCGTGAAACTTCGATGTAATAACCGTGCACTCGGTTATAGCCCACCTTCAGGGTAGATATACCGGTACGTTCGCGTTCACGAGTTTCAATATCCGCGAGCAGCGAACCGGCGTCACGGCCAATAAGCCGAAGTTCATCCAGCGCCGAATCATAGCCTTCGGCAATTACACCGCCATCACTTAGCCGCACGGGCAGGTCTGCGTGCAACGCCCGCTGCAAAGTTTGTAGCAGTTGCGGAAACTCGGCGGCGCGCTGGCGAATGTTGCGCACTAGCGGCGAGTCAAGGGGATCTATCAACTGATGTAAACCGGGCATCTGCGCCAGCGTATCGCGCAGCACCGCCAGATCTCGCGGCTTCGCGCTACCCAGAGCAATCCGCGCCAGTATTCGTTCCAGGTCACCGGTCTGCTTGAGCAGCCCCTGCAGCGGCTCCCAGCCCTGGGCCTCAGCAATCACTGTCACCGCGTGAAACCGGTCGTTCAAAATCGCGTGATCTCGCAGGGGCCGGTTCAGCCAGCGCCGCAGTAACCGGCTACCCATATTCGTGACGCAGCGATCGAGCACCCCGGTCAGAGTGGCCCTGTCGTTACCCGACAGGCTGGTATCGATTTCAAGATTACGTCGCGTCGCCGCGTCAATCAGTACGGCGTCGTCGATCTGCTCCAGTTGGAGGCCTTGTAGATGGGGCAGTGCACTTTTTTGGGTGTCCTGCAGATAACACAACAGCGCGCCGGCTGCGGCAACCGCCTGCACCTTGCCACTGCAACCGAAACCGTCGAGATCAACCGTGCCGTACTGTCGGCAAAGTACCCGTTCGGCACTTTGCGGATCAAAATGCCAACTCGGTCGCTCGACAATTTTTGAATCAAACTGGGCGACCGCCGCAGAAAAATCAGCACCCTCTGCCTTCAATAATTCCGCCGGATCGAGCCGCGCCAACTCGCCAGCAAGTAACTCATCACCCGCGCCCTGCTGCAGGGTAAAACGACCGCTGCTGAGTTCAACGCAGGCCAGGCCAAAATCATCGACCGTGCCACTGATTGCCACCAGGCGATTGTCTCGGTGCTGGTCGAGCAGCTCATCCTCAACCAACGTGCCCGGCGTCACCACCCTTACTACGCCGCGTTCGACGGGTCCTTTGCCTTTACCGGGTTCGCTTAGTTGCTCACAAATCGCTACCGATTTGCCGGCGGTGACCAACCGCGCGAGGTACTGATCAAGCGCATGCACCGGCACGCCGCACATGGGAATTTTCTGCCCTGCGGATTGACCCCTAGAGGTAAGTGCAATACCCAGAATGGCGGAGGCTTCTACCGCATCGTCATAAAAGAGCTCGTAAAAATCGCCCATGCGATAGAACAACAACGCCTGCGGATGCTGCTCACTGATGCCCAGGTATTGGCGCATCATCGGTGTGTGTTGTGCGGAATTCGAACTGACGGGAGTCATCCGGTGATGGTCTCGAACAACCTAAGCCAGGTATGGCCGAATCGTGGTCAGAATCTCCCGCAGCACCTTGGGGTTGGCCGCCACAATGTCACCGCTTTCAAGAAAATCGTGGCCACCGCGCATATCAGAGACCAGTCCACCCGCCTCCTGCACCAGCAATGCACCGGCAGCAGTGTCCCACGGCCGCAAACCAAATTCCCAAAAACCATCGACGCGGCCGGCGGCCAGGTAGGCAAGATCAAGCGCCGCCGAGCCAGGCCGGCGAATGCCACTGGTTTTTTTGATCAATGCCTGCAGTGTTTTCATGTACTGCTCGAGGTTTTGATCGCTGCGAAACGGGAACCCCGTCGCCAGCAGCGCGCCCCGCAGGTTAGCTCGGCGGGCAACGCGTATGCGCCGATTGTTCATCATCGCGCCGTTACCACGGCTCGCGCAAAACAGCTCATCGAGATTAGGGTCGTAAACCACGCCATGTTCTAGACGACCGTTGAGACGCACCGCTATCGAGACCGAATAGCACGGATAGCCGTGCAGAAAATTGGTAGTGCCGTCCAGCGGATCGATAATCCACTGATATTCATGCTTACCCTGCTCGCCACTCTCTTCAGCCAAAATGGCATGATCCGGGTAGGCTTTGTGAATAGTTTCGATAATTCGCAACTCAGCCTGCTGATCGACTTCGCTGACGAAATCATTGGGACCTTTCTCGGATATCTGTAAATTATCGAGGCGGCGGCTGGCACGCACAATATAATCAGCTGCCGCGCGGGCAGCACGCACGGCGGTAGTCATCATCGCAGGGGAAGACACGGTAGGCTTGAACTCACTT
>QNFC01000335.1 GCA_003645395.1 Gammaproteobacteria bacterium | reverse complement strand
ACAGCAGACTCGATCTCTGCGTGGACAGTTTCAACAACAGATTATTGAAAGCAACGGTCTGGTTGATGACGAACCTCGCAGTGGCGAGTTTTGGGTCGAGCGGCCGAACAAAATCCGCTGGCATTACCGCCAACCTTACGAGCAGCTGATTGTGGCAGATGGGGTTAAGGTCTGGCTGTTTGATCCCGATCTCGACCAAGTTCTGGTGCGTGACCTGGAAACCGACAGCGACGATGTGGCTGGGTTGCTGCTGGGTAGTAGCGAAGATATCACCCAGCGATTTACCGTTACCTCGATGAGTGCCAATCAATATTTACTGGTGCCGTTGGCGGCGGAGTCGGTCATCGAGCAGGTAGTTATTGAGTTTGAGCAGCAGTTGATGGTCAGCCTGGAAGTGCGGGATAAACTGGGGACTACGTCGAAATTCGAGTTCTTTGAGCAGCAGGCGAATCCCGATATCAACCCGAAGCAGTTCCGTTTCATCGCGCCCGATGGCGTGGATGTCGTGATCCAGTAACGGCTAATGACCTCTGCCAGCGGGGATCTGTTTGATAGTCCGGCACAATCTTCTGGGTCGGCACAACCAGCTGATGGTGTCGCGGATGACATCGTTGGACGGCCGCTGGCGGACCGAATGCGCCCGCGCAGTCTGGACGAGTTTGTGGGTCAGCAACACCTGCTTGGGGCCGACGCGCCGCTGCGGCGACTCATTGAGCAGGATGCTTTGCACTCGCTGGTGTTCTGGGGGCCGCCGGGCACCGGCAAAACCACGCTGGCAAAAATCATCGCTCGCACCAGTGAGGCAGAATTTGTCAGTGTCTCTGCCGTGCTGGCAGGGGTGAAAGAGATTCGCGCTGCCGTGCAGCTGGCCAAAGAGCGCCGCGTCGCTCTGGGTAAACCGACCCTGCTGTTCGTTGACGAAGTGCACCGTTTTAACAAAGCCCAGCAAGATGCCTTTTTGCCCCACGTCGAAGATGGCACCGTCACTTTCATTGGTGCTACCACCGAAAACCCTTCGTTTGAGCTGAATAACGCGCTGCTGTCTCGGGCGCGGGTTTACGTGCTCAAAGCGCTGCAAACCGAAGACCTGGTTCAGCTGATTGAATCAGCGCTTTCCGATAAAGAGCGTGGTCTGGGTAGCAGTTCTGTAACGATTAATCAGGAGCTACGCCAAACCCTGGCCAACATGGCTGACGGTGATGCTCGGCGCAGCCTTAATCTGCTGGAGCTCGCCGTTGATATGGCGGCTGCCAGCAGTGGCAGCGTCACCGCCGAAATACTCGCGGAACTAGCCGGCGGTAGCCTGCGCCGGTTTGATAAACAGGGCGAAGCCTTTTACGACCAGATATCTGCCCTGCACAAATCAGTACGGGGTTCATCGCCGGACGCCGCGCTTTACTGGTTTACTCGCATGCTTGATGGCGGTTGTGATCCGCTCTACGTAGGCCGGCGAATGATCCGCATGGCCAGCGAAGATATTGGCAATGCCGACCCCAGAGCTCTGCGCCTGGTGCTCGATGCAGTAGAAACCTTTGAGCGACTTGGTTCGCCAGAGGGTGAGCTGGCCCTCGGTCAGGCAGTGATTTACTTAGCCTGTGCCGCCAAAAGCAATGCTAGCTACACCGCCTACAACGCAGCCATGAAATTGGCTAAACAGAGCGGTTCGCTGGAGCCGCCGCTCACCATCCGTAACGCGCCGACTAAACTGATGAAAGAGCTCGGCTACGGCGACGGTTACCGCTATGCTCACGATGAAGCAGCAGCATTCGCTCCCGGCGAATGTTATTTCCCGGAAGCGTTAGGCGAGCATCATCTCTATCACCCGACCGAACGCGGCTTAGAGGGGCAGATTGGACAGAAACTGGCTGACCTGCGTCGCCAGAATAGCGAGGCGGGTTTAAACCTGGCAGAGACTAAGGACAATCTGGATGATTAACCTGCTAGCAGTCGCCCTCGGCGGGGGCGCCGGTGCACTAAGTCGCTACGGCCTGGTGATGGCGGTCACTCGGTTAGGCTTCACCGGCTTTCCCTGGGCAACACTGATCGTCAACGTCAGCGGCTCGTTTCTGATTGGACTCGTCTGGGCACTGCTCGAACACAAATCTATGCTCGACACCCCCTGGCGGGCGCTGCTGATTGTTGGATTACTGGGTGGCTTTACTACCTTTTCTTCTTTCTCTCTGGAGACGCTGACCATGATGCAGCAGCTGCGCTGGGGTGCAGCAGCGGGTAACGTATCGTTGAATTTGGTCGGTTGTTTGTTAGCGGTGGCGGCGGGGGCTACGTTGGCTAATAACTTTACTGGGTGAAGAAGGTAGAAAACACGTTCATAAGATGGCAGGGGCTTTCTGACCATAAGCGCTCTGGGTATCTCAGGCCTGGCGAATTCGGCATCGCCTGAGGAAACACCGAACAAACTGGCGATCACCGTAGCCGGCTATGACTATGATCGTGTACGCGCCATCATGGATGGGCAAGTAGGCATAGACGGTACCGACATTAAGTTTCGAGGTTGAAGACATATATGCGGTTAGTACCAATGCATTTGGCCCCGAAAAGAAATACGACATTACCGAGATAGGGCTACTCCCGTTCGTTAGAAAGTATACCAATAAGGGTTTTCGCGCTTACACGCTCATCCCTGTTTTTATCTCGCGCACTTTCCGGCATCGCAATATTTATGTCCATGTCAATTCGGGGATTCAAAAACCCGAAGACCTGCGCGGCAAAAGAGTTGGCACACCAGGTTGCGGATTCAGCGCCCACACCTGAATTCGAGGTCTTTTGCTGGACGAATATGGGGTCAAGGCTGATGAGATGCAGTGGATCGAGACAACAGAGAGTTCCGATGGCGCCAAGCTCAGCCCAAAGCTGAACAGGTATTTCCTT
>QNFC01000334.1 GCA_003645395.1 Gammaproteobacteria bacterium | reverse complement strand
TTTTGTGGGCGACACCTTGTTCTCGATGGGCTGTGGGCGTTTGTTTGAGGGTGATGCGATACAGATGTGGTCTTCTCTAGAGAAGATTTTGCAATGGCCGGAGTCAACGCTGCTCTATTGTGCGCACGAATATACCCAGGGTAATGGCCATTTTGCGCTGACGGTAGAGCCGCAAAATGCTGACCTGCAAGCCCGTGTAAAACAGGTGGATGAATTGCGCGCCGCAGGCAAATGGACCGTGCCGACCACGTTAAAACTCGAAAAAGCCACCAACCCGTTTTTACGGCCGGCCAGCGCTGATTTGCAGCAGACCATCGGCAAAGTCGGTGCACCGCTGGCGGAGGTGATGGGCGAAACTAGACGGCTTAAAGATAACGCCTGAGGCTGGCCGTGACGGGTGCCGATAGTTTGATTACCGGGCTATTCGTCGGGCAGTACTTTGCCGGGGTTCATCAGATTTTGCGGGTCAATCGCCTGTTTAATCTGGCGCATTAAATTCAATGCTACCGGCGATTTATAGCGCGCTAGTTCGCCCCGTTTGAGTTGGCCAATGCCGTGTTCGGCGGAGATGGATCCGCCGAATTTTTCGACCTGATCGTGAACAATGCGGTTGAAGGTGCTCCACCGGCCGAGAAACTCTGCTTTGTCCATGCCGGCCGGCTGGGTCAGGTTAAAGTGCAGGTTGCCATCGCCCAGGTGACCAAAAATGCACGGCCGAATGCCTGGCATTTGCTGGTGCAATAACGGCACGGTGGTGTCAACGAACTCGGCCAGCCGGTGAATCGGCAGGGCTATGTCGTGTTTAATGCTGCCGCCTTCGTGCTTTTGCGCTTCAGAAATTCCCTCGCGAATATGCCAGAAGGTTTCACCCTGCTGCAGATTCTGGGCGATCACCGCATCGACGACCGTGCCGTTCTCCAGTCCTGACGCTAGTCGGTTTTCTAGCAGGCTGGCCAGTGCCTGATTGTGGCCGGTGCCGGTGAGCTCAAGCAGCAGGTACCAGGAAGTGTCAGTTTCAAGGGGGGCACGGCAGCCGAGCTGATGGCGAAGTGCAAATTCCAGGCTGGTGGCGGATATCAGTTCACAGCCGCTAACGGCGCCGCCGCTTAGCTGTTGCAGGTCGATGAGCAAGTCAATGCCATCGGCGATGCGGTTAATGGCCAGCCAGGCCGTGTGGCGCTGGCTGGGGGCGGCAAATAGTTTGAGGTTGGCGGCGGTGACTACTCCCAGCGTGCCCTCGGCACCGATGAAAAGATGGGTAAGGTTGTAACCGGTATTGTCTTTGCGCAGGCCGCGCAGGTCATCGAGCAGGTCGCCGTTGGGTAGCACCACCTCAAGCCCACGCACTAGCTCGCGGGTATTGCCATAGCGCAGCACGTTAGTACCACCGGCGTTGGTGCCAATTGCGCCGCCGACCTGGGCGGTGCCATCGGCGGCGAAACTGAGGGGAAACAGGCGCTCCGCATCAGCGGCGGCCTGCTGGATGTTGGCGACAATACAGCCGGCCTCGGCAGTCAGGCTATTGGTTGCCGGATTGACACTACGAATTTGATTGAGTCTGCTCAGGCTGAGCACGATGGAGCGGTTTTTGGGAATAGGTGTAGCGCCGCCGCAAAGCCCGGTGTTGCCGCCCTGCGGCACGATAGAGACGCCCGCCGTTGCGCTGGCTTTAACGATTGCGATCACTTCGGCTGTGTCTGCGGGGCGGACCACCGCGAGGGCTTCACCAGTAAACAGGCCGCGAGGTTCGGTCATCCAGTCGCTCATGGCTGCCGTATTGCTGACGACCTGGTCGGCGCCAACCAGGTTGCAGAGCTGTTGCAGAAATTGAACAGAATTTAGCGACGTCGAGGGCGGCATTATCGACCTGATCAGGGTGGTGGGGCGTGTGTTAGCTAGCGTCGCTAGTCTACGCGATCGCGCCGGGTCAGTCGCCGCGTTGGTATTGGGGTAAGCCTGGGAATAGCCGTTTGGGTTGATGAAACCAGCACATCGATCGTTGCCAAATCGACTTTAATAATTCAGCGAAAACTTCACCGGTACGATCATCTCCAGTACTTCACCGGTAATTTCCGCCGGCGGTGCGGGCAGGGGTTGGGCGCGGTTAACCATCGCCAGTGCGCTGCGGTCGAGTAGCACGTGGCCGGAAGAGAGAATAACTTCAGTGCTCAGCACTTCGCCGTTACGGTTCATGCTGAAGTGAACATGAGCGGTACCCTGCTGGCGGCGTTGGCGAGCAATGCGTGGATAGCGTTTGTGCCGTTCAAGATGCGCGAGCAGCAGGTTTTGCCATTTGGGCAGCGCGTCGGTAGTGCTGGCGGCAGTTGCGCCAGTTTGGGCTGCGCCCGGCAGTGCCTGCTCGACGGCAAGCAACGTCTCCGTTTGGCTGGTCGTTGATTCGTTGGAAACGGATGGCGCGTCGGTAGTCGCCTGGACGGGTTTTGGTGTTGATTTGGGCTTGGCTAATGGCTTAGGTTCAGGTTGTGTTTCTGCCTGTTTTTTCGGTGGTTGGGGTACGGCAACTTCTATGGGCTCTACTGTGGCCTCAGGTTCTATTGTAGGCTCGGGCACTGTTTCGGGCGGCAAGGGTTGCTCGGCGACGGGTTCTGCAGGTGTTGGCTCAGCTGATGTCGACGAGGCTATTAATGCCGGGTGCGTGGCACTGGCTACCAGCGCCAGGTCGAGAAAGATGGGCGGGGCGCCGGCACGTTGTTGATGTTGGTTGGGCGACCATTCATTGATGCCCACAACTACGGCGGCGTGGATAGTAAGCGCGGCTACTGCGGCTAATATCCAGTGGGGTTGATAGGTGGGGTGATTCGGATCACCGCGTAACTGGGGCATGGTCGCTATTCAGACGGTGCGACGACCGTGTCGAGCCCAACCAGGGCGATTTTACGGTACCCGGCAGATTGC
>QNFC01000333.1 GCA_003645395.1 Gammaproteobacteria bacterium | reverse complement strand
TTCAGCAAGTAGATCTCGGTAAAGCAGGTAATCGCCATCCTCAAAGAAGGTTTGTGCGCGCCGGTTACCCCGTTGCGTGACGTGGTGTGGATGCCCTGGAATAACGAGTCTTGGTAAGCGTGACATCGGGCAACCCTATTCTAAAAAGTATATTTAGTAAACTGTCACCGTAATTTAACTTTCCATGTTGATGCGATTGTTATTCGTAAACTTTATACCTTGCTTCCAGTTGATTGAGATCATATTCTTTTGATAACTTTTCCCACTCTGGGAAAAACTTAAATATGCCTTTAGTAACAACTGCAAACGCATTAACCAATTCTATCCGGTGCTTTTCCTCGACATGTTCATCACTAGAACCGATATAAAAATTTCTTTCTCCATTACCCGCATCTTCCGTTCTCCCAAGCATATGAAATATATGTTGATCGGATAAATGGACATAGCTTGAGCATAATTTATACACTCTTGAAATCCAATCGTTGTTTTCAGATAAACATTCCACTAAATAGTAGTCTTTAAGCTGTTTACCTTTCTTGTCTTTTATCTTATATAGCGGGGTACCCTTAAATATGTTATTTGATGTCTCATGCGGATCTTCGGTAAGCAATACGCCGTAGAACCTAAGAACATTATCAAGTTGCATCCTTAACATTGCCATGCAACAACCATACTTCCCGTTCTTAGCTAGTAACAAGAATCCATCGAATAATTCTAGCGACCTGTTTAAAACTGAAAGATAAAGAGCATCACAAGGAAATATTTTTCCGTTAGATAACGCAATTAATTTTTTTCCAAATAAATCGTGTTCATCTCTTATTTTTTCTAACTTTGAAAGAGCATTGTCCATAGTCGGTTACCCCGTTGCGTGACGTGGTGTGGATGCCCTGGAATAACGAGTCTTGGTAAGCGTGACATCGGGCAACCCTATTCTAAAAAGTGTATTTAGTAAACTGTCACCGTAATTCGAAACTGTCACCGTAATTCGAATTTTGTACCGTAATTACTAGCTGTATTTTGAAGAATATTTAGCAATTAATATATTTCACTGGGTTTGCCGCACTTTTTGAAAAAAGAAAGGCTACCGATCTGTCTAGATATTTTTCTCTAACTTCCGATTTTGCTACTTCTCCAATAAATTCCGATCTTCTTTCCATAGATATTCCCCCATTGAGGGTAATACCCTTCTCCGACCGACTTTTATATGGGGTACTTAATGCAGGATGCCACGTATTAACTTTGTAAACTTCTTTAACTAGACCATCATATACTGAAAATGCGTATTCGACAGATGATCTTCTAGGCTCAGCAACTTTCCATACACCGCGCGTAATTTCATAGAGTTCAGTAGCGCTGATCCCATCATGAAACAGCTTATTAACTCTGATTATGAGGACAGGTTCCGTAATCGTTAAATCTTGAGTCATTCGTGAACCTCGATAAGTTTGTACAGCTAACGCCTCAATAACCGGCGCGCGTCCTTTGCGCGTCCGGCGCCGATAGGCGCGTCGTTGATTGATTTGTTATGCGCTGTTTAGGCAAGAGGAATGACCTCTTTTGAAAAACAGATAACCAAAGCCACACCACACAAAGCTTTTTCTGTAAATGATGATGTTTCTGACAGGCAGGCATTGTAACTTGCTACACATCTAAACGCGGGCTCTCTATCTTGTGGCTCTAACTTTGCAATAGCAGCTACAAAATTTTCCATATGTTCTTGGGCGGAAACATTCAACTCACCTTCTTTAATTTGTCTTTGTAGTATTCGAAGAAAAGCAAGAGCTGCTATTTTCTGCTCTTCCATTGCCTCAGGTTCGGTGCCTCTATAGTGAAGCCCATTCTTTATAAGTAGATGCTCTGCCTGTTCTACTTTTAACGCGAGTACTTGCAACTTATCGGGTTTCATCATTTTTTGCATGTTTTTTCCTTTTTACGTATAGCAATGAGTAGACGTCAAAGTGACGTGTTATAGCATGTCACTTTGACGCATATCCATCTAACGATAACCAATATTAACTTACCCTGCACGCTTTCATCGGTCATATAATTCCTTATATAAACCAGTGATTTATGTAATTTCTAAACTCACTGCCTCATCAGTTGTACAAGACAATGACCGGGGGAAATACGTCAACTTCTCATCGGGTACGTTAGAGTTATTTTTCCCTTCCTAACAACCTGGTAGCCAAAAATTACTCTGCAACACCCAACTCCCGCAACAACTCCGCAGTTTCAAACAGCGGCAACCCCATCACGCCAGAATAGCTGCCGTTAATATTGCTGACAAACTGTGCGGCCAGTCCTTGAATGGCATAGCCGCCTGCCTTGTCCTGTGGTTCGCCAGATTCCCAGTAAGCGACGATTTCGTCATCGCTAATTTCACGAAAAGTCACATCGGTGCTGCTTAGCACCACTTTCGTCTGGTCTGCGACTGCTACCGCCACGGCTGAAATTACCTGATGGGTAACGCCGGAAAGTCGCCGGAGGATGGCGCTGGCGTGTATCTGGTCTCGCGGTTTACCGAACACCATGTCGTCATAAACCACGGTGGTGTCGGCACCGATAACCGGTCGCGCATCGTCACGGTAGCGCGCCCGCCCGGCTTTGGCCTTGGCCAGCGCTAACCGCTGGACGTACTCACCGGGCATTTCTATCGGGTCACGCTCTTCGGGCACATCCACCGCAAATTGTTCAAATTCAACGTCGATCTGGCGCAATAGTTCACCCCGCCGCGGCGAGGCCGACGCCAGCAGCACTGCGGGCAGGTTTTTGATTCTGTTCTGGGACATCGGCCCTCCGGAAAAACGATTTGATAAAAATAAAGCGCAACCAACTATAACGATTTAGCCTGAATTCAGGGTACATTTTCAGGCGGTTGACCGGATGGTCAGGTTTTATTGACATGCCGGTTAGCATTT
>QNFC01000332.1 GCA_003645395.1 Gammaproteobacteria bacterium | reverse complement strand
TTACTTGAACCCACAAAAATTTATGTTAAGTCGTTACTCGAATTAATAAAAACCGTACCTGTTCATGCTTTAGCTCATATTACAGGTGGCGGATTAACAGAAAACCTTCCTAGGGTTTTACCCGAAAACCTTAACGCATCAATTAATTTAAGCGCTTGGGAATTTCCTGAGACATTTAAATGGCTACAGCAACAAGGCAATGTTTCTCAAACTGACATGCTAACGACGTTTAATTGCGGAATAGGCATGATTGTTTGTGTCGATGCAAGCAATGAAGCGGAGACATTAGCTATTTTAGAAAAGCAAGGGGAATCGGCCTTCACTGTTGGCGAAATAATCAACGCTTCTGGGAATCCTGAAGTCGTTTATATTAAATAATTACCAGTCAAACTTGCTTAAGGGAGCTGGAAATAACTTGAGCAACTTGGAAGTGGGGTCTTTAGCCCCCGCACTCTACTATGCGGGGCTAAAGACCCCGCTTCCGAATTTAGTTGTTTACTTTATTTCGTGCGCGTTCCTAAGTGATTTAACCCAGCATTAATTTATTTGTCGGATCACGCTATCGCTAATCCGACCTACAAAAATGTTACATTAATTGTACAAGGGTTATTACTTTGAGGGTTTCATTTCTCTGAAAGTTCGATTTATCCAGCTGTAAACACGCTTAACCAGCAAGCCTTCATCATGCTGAAACAAATGCCCTTCACCCTCCATTCTGATTTGCCGGTAAAGCAAATTTTCATTCCCTGCCAGCCGTCTTTTTCTTGCGCTATCAGTCACTACCGGCAAATCAAATTCAGCAAAAATATCTAAAAAAGGCTGTTTTATATTACCGATAAAATCAATCACCTGAACATGCTTGTGATCAGACTCTGGCACAGACAAGCTGATAGTAACAAGAGCATCAATCTCATCGCTATCGGGACTTTCATTGACAAAATCAATCGCCATCATCCCTCCCAATCCATAGCCTATTAAAACAATGTTTTTCACTTTTTTATCAAGTAAAAACTCAAGACTTTCCTGTATACGCACCCTGGCATCATCAATCAACTGATAGTATTCCCTTTCACTCGCTTCAAGACCCAAAACAGGTAATTGAACAGAAAGTGTCGCCCAATGATGAGCAGGCAAATAGGTTCTTAATGGGTTGATGATTTTTTGTTGGTCAGCATGACCATCCATAGGATGTAAAATTATTACCGCACCTAAACTATCCACTTGTTCAGTTTCAGTATATAAAGTTAAAAATTTTTTTCCTTGCGCATCTATCCAAACCACTTTTCCTGTGGAAAAAGAAGCTTCTATCGCCTCGGCATGCTCCATTTCTCTTAATTCATTGGCTCCCCATGAAATATTTATATAGCCAAGCAAGCAATAAACAAACAGAATTTTATTCATTTACTTTTTCTTCACTATAAAAATCACTCCCTGTATAGACTTCGTGTATATGCCTTAAAAAAACCATAACCACCGATGCAACAGGTAATGCTAATAAAACACCTAAAAATCCAAATAACTGACCTCCTGCTAATACAGCAAACATGACTGCAACAGGGTGTAATCCAATTTTATCCCCCACTAGCAAAGGTGTTAACACCATCCCTTCCATTGACTGCCCAACCATAAAGACTATCGCAACAGGTATTAAGGACATCACATCTTGAAATTGGAACAATGCAGCAATACATGCCACCACGACACCAACAATTGCCCCTAAATACGGAACAAAGCTCACAATCCCAGCCATCATACCGATCAATAGTGCCAGTTCCAATCCAGCAAACCACAAGCCCACGCTATAAATCATACCCAAACCCAGCATGACGTAGAATTGTCCCCGCATAAACGCACCTAAAACCTCATTCGTTTCAAGTGCCAGTTTAATTGCCGTAGGCGCAATTCGTCTTGGTAACAAGTCCCTGATCATTGCCACTAAAATATCCCAGTCCCGCAACAAATAAAAGGTAATCACTGGGATTAATACTATGTTCATTACCCAGCCAGCTAAAACTGCACCAGACTGCGACACCGAACTCACCAATGAAATTGCACTCTTTCCAGCACTTTGCCAATGACTTTTTGCCATTGCTATGACCTTATCTGCATCAAAAAAACCAATTTTCAATTCCATCTGATGCTCGGCCCAGGGAATAACTGTTTTATTTAACCAAAGAACGTAACTAGGAAAGTTAGTTAACAATTGACTGATCTGAAATTCAATTTTAGGAATAAGAATCATTAATACAATAGAAACAACTAGCAGCATCATCGTAAAAACCATAATAACGGCACTAGTCCGGCCTAATCGATACGATTTTATTTTAATGGCTTCCAGCTTATCTGCTAATGGATCGCCTAAATATGCGAGAATTGCAGCAAAAGCAAAAGGCATAAGAATTGGTGCAAGCAAATATATTAACCACCCACTTACCAGAAAAAAAGCAAGAACCAACCATTTTTGTGCATCTGTCATCTTAATCTCGAAACCATTGTTATTTATTTACTTCTCGTATTATTGAACTCTCGTTCCTAAGCACGGCTTTCTCATAAAAAACCAGCACAGTTATTGATTTTTGTAATAGACTGAAATTAAAGAATATTTGTTGTGAATAATAATCAGCTCTATTTTTTAATCATTTTCTTAGCTTGAATTCAGTCTTAACAAAACGCCGTATCACTTGGTTTTATTGGCCTCGCATTTAAAACAAATACCCTATCTTGCTCAGGGATGATAAGCCTTGGAACTTCATAATGCATTGTAGGGCGGAATAGCGATAGCGTTTTCCGCCGTCATCAAAAATCGCAGTACGATGGTGGAATGTCGGAAAACGCTATCGCTATTCCAACCTACGAGAGACACCGTACCACGATTGGTTTTATTGGCTCCACATTTAAAATAAATATCATGCCATGTTTTTAT
>QNFC01000331.1 GCA_003645395.1 Gammaproteobacteria bacterium | reverse complement strand
GGTGGTGACCATCGCCGGCATGAAAATGGCAGCTGAACTGCTGGTGCCGTTTTTGCTGGCGATTTTCATTGCCATTATTTGTGCGCCGCCTCTGTTCTGGCTGACTCGGCACCGGGTGCCGACTCCGCTGGCGGTGACGTTGATTATCGGCGCGTTGTTGCTGGTGGGTTATCTGATTGGCACTTTTGTTGGTAGCTCGGTAACGGACTTCTCACAGTCTCTGCCCGAATACCAGCAGCGTCTGGGCAGTGAGATGCAGGTGCTGGCAGCGTTAGCGAGCAAAATGGGCGTGGAAATATCTCCGACCTTCTTGAAGGAACAGTTAGATCCTGCGGCGGCGATGGGTATGGTCTCGAACACCCTGAGTGGCCTTGGAGGAATGCTGACGAACGCCTTCCTTATTTTGATGACAGTTGTATTTATTTTATTTGAAGTCAGTGGGTTACCAAGCAAACTTAAAGTAGCACTTCCAGTCGGTTCCGGGGCGATAGGGGCGCTTGAGGGCTTTACCACCGCGGTGAATAAGTATCTGGCGATCAAGAGTATTGTGAGCCTGGCCACTGGCGTGTTAATTGCTGGTTGGTTGGCGATATTGGGGGTGGATTACCCGCTGCTGTGGGGGCTGTTGGCACTGCTGTTTAATTTTGTGCCCAATATCGGTTCGATTATCGCGGCGGTGCCGGCGCTACTGCTTGCTTACATTCAGCTTGGTGGTGGTAGCACCCTTGCAGCGGCGGCGGGCTATCTGGTGGTTAACCTGGTGATGGGTAATATGATTGAACCCCGGTTTATGGGCCGCGGGCTGGGGCTGTCTACGCTGGTGGTGTTTCTGTCATTAGTATTTTGGGGCTGGTTACTTGGCCCGGTGGGCATGCTGCTGTCGGTGCCGCTGACCATGATTGTAAAAATTGCGCTGGAGAGCAGCGCAGAGAGCCGCTGGATTGCAATACTGCTTGGCCCTGATCCTGACCCCGTTGAACAAGATGATTGATGGGCCTGCGGTCGCTAGCAGTTAGTCACCGCGCCAACGGAACCAGTAGGCACCGACGAGCAGAAAAACCACGGTCATGGCCGCAAGGGTGATAAGTTGCGGTAATACCTCAGCAACGCCGGCGCCTTCGAGCATAATGGCGCGGCTCGCCTGCATTAGCTGGGTTAATGGCAGCAGTTTGGCAAAGGCCACCATGAATGGGTGGCTACCTTCCATTGAAAAAAAGACATCCGATAGCACCATCATCGGCCAGGTGACGAAATTCAGCAGTCCGCCGGCTAGTTCCTCACTGCTTACCCGAGCAGAGATCATCAGCCCGAGAGCGATCAGCGCCATGGCCCCCAACGAGGCGGTGGCAAACAGTAGTAGATAGCTGCCTTCCATTCGAAAATCGAGAATGAGATCGGTGCCGACAAATACCGCCGCGGTGAGCACCATTATTAATAGCAAACGCGAAAAGACCTGCGCGGCGAGAAATTCAATCGCCCGGGTCGGGGTGGCGTTGAGACGCTTTAGAAAACCGCTTTTGCGGTAACGCACCACGATATAGCCAACCCCGAACAGGCAACTGAACATCATGTTCATGCCGAGTATTCCCGGCATTAGCCAGTCGATCAGCCGAATTGGCTTGCCGGTTACCTCAACACGCTCGGGTGCGCCGGGGCTGCTGGCCAGTAGCTGTATCTCAAGAAAATGACCCTTCTGTGACTGTGGGTTAAGCCAGTACCGAGCCTGATCCGAGGGGTCGAGCAGTAGGTCTATTTTATGCAGACGGACCTTTCGTACTGCCGCTGCCTCATCGGCCACGGTGAAAAACTCGATATGGGGGTCATTTAGAAACGGGTGGTTGAGTTGCGACAGCGCGGAATCGGTCAGCACGCCGACTTTGAATAGGGCGCGTTCGCCATCGCTAAAGATCAGCGCCAGGCCGAAGACGAGCAGAATTGGGAAGGCGATGTTCCACCCTAGCGACGAGCGATCACGCAGAAACTCCATGTTGCGAGCCTGCAGCAGCGCCAGAAAACGGCGGATCATGAGCGCAGTTCCTTGCCGGTGAGTTGTAGAAACAGATCTTCGAGCGTGCGTGAGCGCACTCGCATCTGCTGCAACGGTACCTGCTGGGCGATCAGCGAATGGATGAGCTTGTCGACGTCATCGGTGGCCAGTTCGATCAGGTTGCCGCGGCTGACCAGCTGGGCGGGAAGGTCCGCCGGCAGGGGGTCGGGTAGCAGATCGTTCGGGAGCTGGACGATGACATCCTGGAAGTGGTGATTGAGTAGATTATCCGGGGTGCCTTCGGCGATGATTTTGCCGTGGTCCATAATGATTAGCTGGTCGCAGAGAATGGCGGCCTCTTCCATGTAATGAGTGGTCAGCAGAATAGTTTTGTCGGCCGCTTTGATACGGTTTATCAATGCCCAGAAATTACGCCGTGCCTGCGGGTCAAGGCCGGTAGTGGGTTCATCCAGGAACAAAATTTTCGGGTCGTTCACCAGGGCGATGGCGAGCAGGAGTCGTTGGCGCTGGCCGCCGGAGAGCTTGCGATTGTCGCGCTTGAGCAGCTCCTGCAGGTCACAGAGCTCGATGACCTCATCCAGCGCCATGTGTTGATCATAAAGGCGGTGGAACAGTTTCAGAGTTTCGCCGACGGTCAGAAAATCCTGCAACGCGGTTGATTGAAACTGAATACCGGCTTCCTGGCGGAACTGCTTACCCAGCGGCTCGCCTTTATAGAGGATGGTGCCAGAGGTCGGGGCTGTCAGTCCTTCGATCAGTTCAATGGTGGTGGTCTTGCCAGCGCCGTTGGGCCCTAACAGCCCGAAACAGCAACCTGACGGCACGGAGAAGTCGATGCCGTTTACGGCGGTGACCTCGGTAAATTTTTTAACTAAATGATTTACTTGTATTATGTTGGTCATGGTTTCATTGATTGT
>QNFC01000330.1 GCA_003645395.1 Gammaproteobacteria bacterium | reverse complement strand
GCCGGAAAAAGGTACCTTAAATAATCTTTCATGCTCTGCTCTCCCACTGCTAGCTGCTGATATTTTTAGTCGTCTTTCTCCAGCAGCTCGGTGACCATGGCTTCAAACTGGTCACGTTTTGGCGTCTGGTAATGCAGCTGCCGCCCCATGAAGGGATCGCCGGCAAAGAAAATCTCGTAAATTTCCTGGCGACCACCAAACTCCGACGCTACTGCATCCCAGGCTAGCTTCATAATCTGTACACGCTGCTTGCCACCCACCTCTGCGCCAGACATGTATTTCTCCAGGTCATCGGCAATATCAGGGTGGGCAAAGTCGGCCTCGGTAGTGGTAATTACCATACTGCTGCTACCGATCAGGCGAATCAATTCATTAACCCGGGTATTCACCATTGGCATAAAAAAGCGCAGGCTGGCAAGCCCAACCATGCCTCGGTCAACCGAGCCAAATAACATGGCCGTCTCTTTAGCCACATCAACCAGATTAAAGTTTGGGTCATGCTGTTTGGCCATTTCTTCGACGGCATTGCGCTGCACTTCCCGCGCAGTGGCCTCCACCAGGCCGTCGGCCAGTTCACTAAAGCCCAGCATCTCACCGATTAGCTCCCGGTAGCGCGGCAGCTCGGAACGGCCAAGGGTTTTAGCCATTTTTACCGCCAGACCAATCATGAAGCGCAGTTTGGCGCGGCCACGAATATTGGCCTGCAGGGCCAAATAACCGGGGAAACTCGCTGCGAGCATGTTGTGCGCCACCAGATCACCGGCAATAAAGACCCGCTCCCAGGGGATAAAAGCGTTATCAAACACCACCAGGGAGTCACCCTCGTCAAACCGTTCACTGAGTGGGCGATCAAAGGTGCTGCGGCCTCGGGCGTAAGATTCGCGGGAAATAAACTTAACACCGGCCGTCGCCACCGGGATTGCAAAGCAGAGCGCCATGGCCTCTTCGCCGGGCTGGCGTGGCATAAATGGGCCCACGAACAGCTCATGGCTCACCGGCGCCAGGGTGGAGAGCATGCGTGCCCCGGTGACGTAAATACCGTCGTCGGCCTCACGAACTATTCTTACTGAATTCTGCTCGCCCAACGGCTTGCTGTAGTCTTTGCGTGGGTCCGCCAGGGTGTGGGTGACACAAATATCCTGATCACGACAGTATTGATAGTAGTTAATGGCATTGTCGGCAAAGGTTTTGTCTTTGTGGCCCAACACGTGGGGGGCGATTACCGCCAGGTCGGTGACAAAGGCATTCATGAAATCGGGCATGCGCCCCATCATCCCGTAAGTAGCCTCTTTACGCAGGGTCTCGCCGATGATGCGCTGCTCCATCTGCTCCCAGGTGACTGCCTCCAGAAAGGAGTTGCTCACCGGCGCACCATCGGCGGGGGAGGCATAGGTATAACGAGCCTGCAGCTCAGGTTTGTGGAAATCGTCGTAATGTTCGGAGATGGTTTTAATAATGCCTTGCAACGGCGCGTACTGATTCGGGTTTTTGACCCGTTCGCCGCCGATATATAGCGCCCGCCCATCATTAAGCAACTCGCGATATTGTGCACCTGTCTTCAAACCCATCTCTTTTCTCCTCAGAACAGCCAACAGCAATCAAAACCTGTAATCATCACTAGGATAAAGGCCTTAAAAGCCATCCCATCAGCGACGTCACTTAGGTTTATACGGTTTAAAGTCGGCAACAGCCAATCAAACGTTTTAATGCCGGTATAACTGTTGGTTATACTTGGCAGATCAGCTGCTAGCCCGGCTGCCAGGTTTGAATACACAATGCTTTTTGAAGGACAGAATCCTTGAATTTTAAGAATTTCAACCTCCACCAGTTGGTGATTTTTGAGACGATCTGGGTCGCCCGGAACCTTACGCGGGCCGCAGAGACGCTACACATGACCCAACCTGGGGTTAGCGCGGCACTGACTCGACTGCGAAGTTCACTAAATGACCCACTGTTTATTTGGGATGGGACCAACATGAACCCGACCCCCCGAGCCCACCAACTGGCACCCAAAATTCATGCACTGCTGGCTGATTTTGATGATGTTATTCAAAACACTCCCCCAGATATTGCCGACACAGATCGTGAATTTATGCTGGTCAGTGTGGATTACGTGTTTGCCGGCTTGGGCAGCCGGCTGCTGCGGCGGTTCCGCGATCAGGCTCCGGGAGCAAGATTGCGCATGACCAATGTCGATTTAGCCATGTTCGAACATAGTGAGCGTTTTGGCGTGGACCTGATGATTGCCCCCGATATGGGTTTTTCCAATCAGAACATGGAAATGGAACGACTTTACGAAGATGCCTATGTGGGGATCGCCGCAGTCGATAACCCGCTGGTTCGCACCCAACCGGGCATCGACGAATTCGCATTAATGCCAAAAATTTATTTCAACTCATCGGCTGTAGGTATTGCCAATCACGAGAACATGGCCCTGGAACATGGCATTTCAGATCACAGCTATACGCTGCTTACTTACAGTTACCTGACAATTCCTTTCCTGTTGCAACATAGTGACTGCGTTGCCATGGTGCCGCTGCGAGTGGCCAACCTGCTATTAAAAGGCACTGATATTAATGTATTCGAGCTGCCCCAGGCAGTGCCGCCGTTAACTGTGAATCTCTATTGGCCGTCCCGGCTAACCGGCGACAGGGAACATCAATGGCTACGCGATCAGGTTAGGGCTGCTGCTGCTGAGTAGTATTTAAGGAGCCTGTGAAAAGCCCTGAATGCGTTTCTGCATCGGCTTGTTCAGAAGATCCCGCTTTTTCGTCGCCTACTGTTGGTGCAAAACCAGGCAATAGCCCCTTGCCTGGTGAAAACCGGTGAACGCGTTGACTGTTGTGTGAACAGGCCGCTGTGCGACCTCGGCCGACTACCCAGCGCAGCAAGAAAGTTCAGTTACGTCCTTATGAAAGGTTTGGGC
>QNFC01000329.1 GCA_003645395.1 Gammaproteobacteria bacterium | reverse complement strand
TGACAGGGATGTCCCAAAACCTTTCACGAGGTAGCGACACTCCTTAATAAACCCCGGCGAACCAAGCGCCGTTTTTCAATATGGTCGAAGAGTCAGTGAAAAAATCCACCTATTGGGCGGTATTTGAGCCAAACATTGCGGCTCTCTGGAATAACGTCAAAGTGCAGTTTGAGACTTACCTCTCGCAGAAATCGCGCGCGGGAGCGCTGGCAGGAGCTACGCCGGGAGACGCCTTTTTTGTCAGGGTGGGGCTCGGCGAAACGATGACTCCCCAGGATGTTAGCGAGGGCCGCCTGATTGTCGTACTTGGTATGGCAGTGATGCGGCCGGCGGAGTTCATTACGCTGAAGTTTTCACACAAGATGCAGGAACCCTGAGCACGGTGACAGGGTGCGGCGGGGATCATTACGGCTGTGCTCGAATCGATAAGCGAGGGGAAAAGCCAGAATAACCACAGTAATCGCAGCAGTAGATTACGGCGCGCAATACCTGGGACGGAGGTCGGTTATGTTTAAACAGCCAGAAAACAGCCAAAGTGCTAATGAAGTTATAAAAAAAGAGAAGGAATTTATCGAAAAGAATCGACGCCAGGGCCCGAAGAAGCCGTGGATAGGGTTGGCTCTTTCGGGCGGAGGAATTCGTTCAGCATCTTTTGGTCTGGGTGTGCTGCAGGGGTTGCAAAAGAACGAGTCGTTAGATCAGGTGGATTACCTTTCTACGGTTTCTGGCGGTGGCTATATCGGGTCTTCGCTAACCTGGTTTTACTCCGGTCAACCGACTGCCGAATCACCGGCTAAAAAGTCACTTTTCCCGTTTGGGGCGCGAGGCAAAGGAGCGCGTTCTGAGTCGGCAGCTGGAGGCACGATGCTGGATTACATTCGCCAGCACGGTAATTATTTAACGCCGACCGGCAGTATGGGCCTGATGTCGCTGTTAGCGACGGTGTTGCGAAGCACCTTGTTGTCGGTGAGTGTCTATTTTGCATTAACGGTGGTGGTGCTCGCGTTATTCATCGAATCTGCACTGCTCGTCGAACCTGGCAGCTGTAATGGCATCTTGAACCTGTCCGGCTCTGCTGATTGTGGATCCGCCACCGAGGTGGTTGTCTGGCTGGGCGTTGGCTTTGCGCTGATCAGCGTTTTATATGGTTTGGGCACTTATGTTGCCAGCGCATCTGGCGGAGGCGGGGACAGATCAATGGGGTTTGATTATGGAGCACGAACCTTCTTTCAACGCCTTCTGGGCTGGCTGCTAACACTGGTTGTTGCCCTGTTTGTCGTCGGCTCGATTCCCTTTGCAGACGCCTGGTTAAAAGAAACCATGGGCTCTCTTGGAACTTTTGCAACGGGTACATCAGCAGCAGCTACGGGTGGGGCCGGGGCTATTTATCAGGCTATCCGTCGGCAGGGTGCCTCTGCCTTTAAGCGGGCCCCGTCTGCGATTCGCATTCAGTTGACTGCGTTTCTATTGATATACGGCCTGCTCCTGCTTGCCTATCTAGGTGCCGGTGAGCTACTGGATTTTTCCTGGTCAACGGTGAGGCATCTAGACCTGGCCTGGGCGGATAACGATCTGCTGGGTGTGCCTGCAGCGATTTATGGATTGCTATTGTTAGGCGTCGCCGCCGGCTTTTTGGTAAACGTTAACCTCTTCAGTCTGTGTCGCATGTACCGTGACCGGCTTATGGAGGCTTTTCTGCCGGATGATGCAGCGGTAGAAAGTGGACGTTGGCAGCGAGCTAGCGGGGCAAACTCGGCAAAGCTCAAGGAGATGTGCGGGGCAGCCGCCAGAGGTCCTTACCAACTTATCAATTCAAACCTGGTGCTGGTCGACTCACTCGAAGCTAAGTTCCGTGGCCGTGGGGGTGATAACTTTCTGCTCTCTCCACAATACTGTGGCAGTGATGCCACCGGTTGGTATGGGACTGATGAATTCATGAACGGCCGGCTAACGCTTGCCACCGCTATGGCGATTTCGGGCGCTGCTGCCAACCCGAACGCCGGTGTCGCGGGTGAAGGCCCCACCCGCAATCGGCTGGTCTCTTTTTTGATGTCATTTCTCAATCTGCGGTTGGGCTACTGGGTTGAAAACCCTGCAGCTAGTCGCTGGCGTCAAAGGTTAACGCGAGTAGTCCGGCCAAATTTTCTCTTTCCTGGTCTTCTACAGGGAATTCTGGGCAAGCGACAACGAGAGGATGCAGCCTATGTTGAACTGACTGACGGCGGGCACTTTGAAAATCTTGGCCTGTATGAGCTGGCACGCCGTCAGCTCGACTACATCATTATTTCTGATGCGGGGGCAGATCCTGATTTCAGCATGGGCGATCTGGGTAATGCTATCGAGCGCATTCGTGTTGATTTCGGCTTTACCATTCGCTTTAGTGAAGGGGAGCACGACCTGGGTCAAATCCTGCCCGGTTCCGCCGGAGACAAACCTTACGACCTGAAATACCAGCTGGCTAAACGTGGCTTCGCTATTGGCACGATCACTTATGACCCTGGAGAGGAGGAGGGTCAGGATGTTCGAGAGCCCAGGGAGGGCACCATCATTTACTTAAAAGCGACCGCGACACGAAATCTACCTGGCGATATTTATGCGTATCAGGCAAGCCATAAAGAGTTCCCACATCAACCGACTTCAGACCAGTTTTTTGATGAGCGGCAGCTGGAATCCTATCGCGAATTAGGTTACCAAATTTGTGATGACATGCTCACTTACACGCTCATGAAATCGAATCGAGAAAAACGGCCAATATCTCCGTTTTTTGGTCTTTAAAATCGATTCTCTGTCTCAGCTTTAAATAGCTACTGGCGGTACGGTGGTCACGCGGTATTACCCGTTTCACCCTTTGCCATCAGCTCGGCCTGCTTGCCGGCGGCATAGCCACCGTCTATAGGCACCAACGCGCCGGTGATGTAGGCGGCATCTTC
>QNFC01000328.1 GCA_003645395.1 Gammaproteobacteria bacterium | reverse complement strand
GAATGTAATGAGAACGACTAAAAGGGGGTGTTTTTTCTGTTGTTAAAACTGGGGGCGCAGCCTCCGGTTAATTAGGTTAGTTTTTGTACTCGGTTGGAGGTTCGGGGTCAAGGCGGGAAGGCGAAGCCTTCTCCCCCTCCTCCGGAGGAGGGGGAGAAATACTTTGCAAGATATCGGCTAGCTGTGGCAGGGCTGCATATCCAGTGACTCGTCGGAATCCTCGCTCGGCTTCGAGCAGGGCATAGGCCATCCACTTCGAGGCCATTTGCGTCTCGGGTCGCCAGCGGCTCACGCGCCGGAGCTTCGTGCGGACATTCCTGAAGGGGTTCTCTATACAGTTGGTATTGAGCAGGGTCTTGTTCAACGTGCTGGGCGCACCCAGACGATGAACGGCCAGAAGTTCTTCCCCGGCCTCTTCGAGGCTGACGAGCGCCTGGGCATTTTTCCCTTTTAGAAATGTCCGTAGTTCCTTGAGATATTCCTCGGCAACGTCGAGCCCCTCGGCTTTGCGCAAGCGGTCGAAGAGCCGCTTGAGCTCCCCGTGGTGGCGGCGCGAAAGATACCCTTTGATATTGCGTTCCTTGTGAATCAGGCAACGCTGGATGATGGCGTCCGGCCATTTCTTGCGCACCCCGCTTCGCAAGGCCTTGGAGCCGTCCTGAACCACCAGCAGGCGGCGTTTCGGCTTGAAGCCCCGATCCTCGATCCGGGTGAGCAGGTCGGTGCAGACCTCCTGGTTCTCCGATGAACCGACCTGGAAATCGAGGATGTGCTTTTCGCCGCCGAGAGTGATTCCCAGCGCCACGACGACGCAGAGGTCATCGCACAGCCAAATACCGTCGAGCATGAGAACGACATAGTCTTCGAGGCTCAGATTCCGCCCACGCACCTGTTCGATGCACCGCAGCCCTTCGCGCTCCCACAGGCGGCTGACTTCGCCCGGACTCGTGCCGGACGCGTTGTTGAAAACCCGCGCCTGCTCGCGCGACGGCACTCCGGCCATAAAGGCACGGAGCATGGCATCGTGCAGGGAGCCACGACCCTGGGCGGCGTCGTAGCTGGCGAGGCGAACCTCTGTGCTCTTGCCGTCCTTGTGGCTTCTGACGCGTGGACGGGGAACCTTGAACTCCTCCGTACCGAAGAAATAGCGTCCGGGGGCGGAACCCGCCCGTTGGTGCTCGCCTTCGGGGTCGGGATGATAGGCCTTTCCGCAGAGGGTCTCGACCTCCTTGAACATCACGGCCATGAAGGCGGTTCGGGCTACCGTGTGCATGAAGGCATCAAAAGCCTCCCCTGCATCGGAATCTCTGGCTTGTGCGAGCCGTTCGAAAAGTGATACGTTGTCCATTGTGTGGTCTCCTTTTTATGTGGTGTAAAAATGTCCAGCCTATCGGCCAGACGTGGAGACCACACTCATATTTTAACAATCAAAAAAACGCTTCCATAGCTATGGCGGTGGTGGATTGTATATCGATGCAGACACGGGAATAGCGGAGGTGTCGGCCAACGTATTTATGGAAAACCGTTCCGGTTGGTTGGGCGGCGGCGCATGGATTGAAAGCCCGACGGCGACCATTAGTGGAAACCAATGGCTGGATAATGTGGCGGAGGGGGCCAGCGGCGGGGCGCTGTGGTGGAAGGGCGAAACGCTGACGGTGGTGAACAATGCGGCGACGGGTAACCAGGCGGGGAACGATGGTGGCGGGTTTGCGATCACCCCGTCGGTTTCGCTGACGATGGTGAACAATACGCTTTCGGAAAACTCGGCCTCGGGCAACGGCGGCGGTGCGGCGTTCCGCGTGGAAGGCGTGACGGAGCTGCTGCAAGTCTACAACAATATTATCTGGGGCAATGCGGCCTCGGGCGATGGCGACGACGTCTATCTGGCGGGTACCGGATCGAGCAAGCAGTTCCGCTACAACAACGCGCACGGCATGTATGGCGTGTGGGATAGTGCCGCCAACAACATGGATCTGGCACCGATGTTCTATGATCCGCTGAACGACGACTATCACCTGCGCTACAACTCGCCCTGCCTGGATGCGGGCGACAATGCGGCACCGGGGATTCCATTGACGGACATGGACGGCAACCCGCGCATTCTTGACGGCACGGTGGACCTAGGGGCGTACGAGTTTAACAACGACGAGGCCCATCCGGCGGACCTGAATGAAAACTGGATTCTCGAGGCCAGTGAATATACGGCCTATGCCGCAGCCTGGAAAAACGACCAGACCTGGAGTGCCGGGCCGGTTCCGATCCCGGCGGACTATGTTACGCGCGCCGGCTACCTGAAAGAAAAGGGCGGCGCATACTACAACGACGGCGGTGCCAAGCCCATCTGCTGGAAGGATGGCACGCCGTAACCGGAATAAACGGATGAGGCCATGTTTGGGCAGCGTCAACATTCCTTGGTCCGGTTTGGCCGGACAGTAGCCATTGCCGCCATGGCGGCGATGGTTCCCCTCATGGCGGCGGGGCAGCCCGCCACACCGGAATTCCATCCCTCGGACCAGGCGACGGTTCCTGTGGAGGTGTCCATCACCTGCGACTCCACAAACGCGGCGATCCATTATGTGCTGGACGGCACCGTTCCGACCACCAACTCGCCGGTCTATTCAACACCATTCCACTTTACGGAATATACCGCCGCCCGTGCCCGCGCGTTCGACACCAACGGGGTTCCGAGCGACACGACGTCGGCCTGCTATCTGGAAGCGCAGCCCATCCTGCCCACCTTTGCCGTTACCCATTCGGTCACCAACGACCTGCCGTCGGCCCCGCTGGTTTTTCTGGATGTGGTGCCGGACACCAACGCGGTTTGCTATGTGGTGGAGGCCTCGTTTTCCGGTGGACTGGTTCCCACCAACATTACGGATAGCGGCGTCTGGGTGACCAACCGATCCCTGATCCGCTGGGGGCCGTTCCTTACCGCT
>QNFC01000327.1 GCA_003645395.1 Gammaproteobacteria bacterium | reverse complement strand
CCGGCGGTTGCATCGTCACCGAAAACGACGAACCGGTGATGGATGACAACGGACTCCCCGAACCGCTCACCATCTATATACCTAAAGAAGAGGCCAACATAAATCTGGACACCTGGCACGTCGCCGGCATGCGCGGCACCGGCAGTCACGATTACACTCTAACCGACCACTTTGTACCCGCAAAGCACACCTCAGATTCTCGCTATCGCGCACGTCGCGACGAGCCACTTTATTCATTTCCCGCGCTGTTCCTGTTTTCCCACCTGCCCATGCCCCTTGGCATTGCTCGGGCAGCATTGGATTATGTCTACCAGCTCGGCGACACTAAACGCACCCTGCCGGCCGGCCGCTTGTTGAAGGAAAATGGCGATGCGCACGAAGTGGTCGCCAAAGCTGAGGCCGCGCTGCGCTCTGCTCGGGCCTGGGCCTTTGAAGTGATGGGTGATATCTGGGATACCCAGTGTCGCGGCGAGCAGCTAACTAGCGCCCAGCGGGCCATGTTCCGCCTCTGCCTGGTTCACGTTACCCGTACGGCTAAAGAAGTGGTAACGCAGGTGCACGACATTGCTGCTTCAAGTGCGATTCAGCAAAACAGCCCGATTGATCGGCTGATGCGCGATATACAGGTGGTCTGCGCCCACGTGGTGGTACAACCAAAAATGTATCGACCCGCCGGCAAAGTGCTGTTTGGTCTGGAAGTTAAGAACGATCCGTTTTTTTAGCCCGGGCTGCTATAGATAGCTAATTAACAGGTGATTCGCTTCGTGGGCAAGAACCTAACCCAGACTTGCAACGGTTGTAGCAAAGTGCTACGTTGTCAAAAACAACGGAGTATTAGCCATGGCTAAAGCAGCATCCCCAGTTCGTTTTCAGCAGGAACTAATGGACTCGGCCGCCATTTCTGGTCAGGTTCATCACCGCAGCGCAGTGGGCCAAATCGAGTATTGGGCCACCATCGGTCGCATGCTTGACGACATTCTCGAGCCGGAGACCCTGCTTGCCGTCTCTGCGGGGTTTAAGCGCCTGAGAGTTGAAACCACAGAGCCCCCAACTATCGACCCCGATGCGCTTTTCAACCAGCTCGACGCTCAGCGTAGCGAGGGCAGGGTAGGGCATCAGATTGCTGAAGGCGAAGTGGCTTACCAGTCATCCGCCGATCATCCTGGAGTGCTGGAGCAGTTGCAGCCCAATGGTGACCGAACCGTTGGGCAATTCGAAAATGGCGTCTTTACTCCTTTAAGGGCGTCGGAATAGTCCACTATCCCGGGTCCATTTAATGCCATGAGCAACAAGCAACTCTGGCTGCTGGCCGGTGGCAACGGCGCCGGCAAATCCACGTTTTACTCCAAATACCTGCAACCCCTCGATATTCCCTTCGTTAATGCAGACCTGATCGGCAGAAGTATTTACCCCACCAGCGCGGAAGAAAACAGCTACCATTCTGCCAAAATTGCCCAGGCTATCCGCTACCAGAACCTGGAGGCTGGCCATACATTCTGCTTTGAAACCGTGTTCTCCCACCCATCAAAACTGGATTTCCTCGGCAGGGCCAGAGCGCTTGATTACCAGATTATCCTCGTCTTTATTCACCTCGATAGCGTGGCTCTGAACCGGGCCCGCGTGGCGCAGCGCGTTCAGCAGGGCGGTCACAACGTGCCCGACGATAAAATCGCCAGTCGTATTCCGCGACTGCTGGAAAATCTCCGCAGAGCCATTCCGCTTTGCGATCAGGTTCGGCTGCTCAACAACTCCAGCGTCGATAACCCGTTTAAGCCAATCGCAACGATTAGAAACAGAGCGGGGCGAGAGGTAGAGCAACAGCAGTCACCGCTACCTGGTTGGGCGCGGTTTTTGTTAATGTGAAGCAGGTCAGGTTCAACAAAATTTCGTTGGGGACCAACCTCTAACTGATCTCTTAATCAAGCAGACTCAACATAGGAGAACGATATGCAAAGAAGTGCCAGCTGTTCCTGTGGTCAGTTGACCATTAACGTTTCCGGCGAGCCCGGTTTCGTCGTAGCCTGCAACTGCCTGAAGTGTCAAAAGCGGACGGGTTCTGTGTTCGGTGTGTCGGCTTATTTTGAAGATACGCAGGTAGACTCCGTCACCGGCAACGCAACGCTGTTTGAAAAAGTCAGTGATTCAGGAAATCTTTCCAAACGCCACTTTTGCCCCGAGTGTGGGACTACCGTGTACTGGCAAGGCGCGTCCCTGCCAGATAAAACTGGCATAGCAGTGGGCTGCTTTAGCGACCCCAATTTCCCAGAACCTGAAATGGTGGTCTGGACCTCATCAAAGCACGGCTGGGTAACGTATCCTGATGCTTGGCTAAGTTCTGATACCCAGGAATTTGATCGGTCGAGTTGAATTTTAGGCAGGTTGTCTATTGTCTGGTTGTGGATCGGTACCATGCCTCATCGAACTTAAGGAGATTAACATTGCCCAGAAAACTCATTGATATCACGCTGTTTATTTCATTTATTGCCATGGCGACTTCGGGCATGATGATGTTCGTTATCGAAAAACCATCGTTCACTATTCAAATGCACCCGGTGCATAAACTCTTCGGGTTAATAATGATTGCTGCAGTGGTGGGCCATCTCAGTTTTAACTACCGCATGTTGTTGAACTACGTAAAAACTACCGCCGCGGCTGTGTTGGGTGGAGTGCTGGTAGTGTTAATGGTGGTGCTCTACGGTGTCGCGCTTAATAATCAGGTGCCGGCAGAAATCGCCGAGCCGATGGACGCGCTGGCGGCCCAGGCAGAGCAGGGCGGCGAGTAACAATCGTTGGCAGCCGATAACGGCATGCAGAGTATTAAGTTCTATCAGATTGATGCATTCGCTGAGCGGCTATTTTCCGGTAACCCGGCAGCGGTGTGCGTGCTTGATGAGCCCATGGCAAACGATCTCTGCCAGGCTATCGCAGCCGAGAATAAT
>QNFC01000326.1 GCA_003645395.1 Gammaproteobacteria bacterium | reverse complement strand
TGATAGAAGCGTGTTCGCGCCTGATTGTGCAATTACCGACCTGGCGGAGTTGCCGGTCAGAACTGCGTCACTCGACACGCTGGTGCTGCTGCACACGCTTGAACGCCAGGCCAGGCCGCTGGCCTTGATTGATGAAATGGACCGGGTACTGGTGGAGGACGGCGAGTTGGTGATTGCCGGCTTTAACCCCTATAGCCTGTTTGGGTTGTTTTCACGAAAACGGCAGTACGATATAACCCCTTATCGGCATAGCCCGGCGAAAGTTAGGCATTGGCTCGAGTTGACCGATTTGCAGGTTGAACGGACGGTAAGCAACTATTTTCGGCCGCCAATCGCATCACAGCGTTGGCGGGGGCGTACTGAAATGCTTGATCGGTTAGGGCTACGATTACTCCCCGGTCGAGGGGCGCTTTATGTGTTGCGGGCGCGCAAACGTACCTACCGAATTACGCCGGTCGGCATTGATCTGGCTGCTGTCCGGCAACTGGGCGGGGCGGGCTTGCCCGGTGCTGTACGGCAAGGGCTACGACAGAACCGCGATCAGGGTTAATCCTGTCGGGCCGGTGATGATAGAGCAGGGGCCAGGCTCCTGATTTTATTTTTCCTTCGCTGCCCGCCATGGAAGTGCGAAGCACGAGGCGGGTAGTCCCCGGTAGGCGTAGGCGCGTGCGTATGGCCGCAGTGGCGAAGGGGCCGCAGGGCGGCCGGGGCAATAACGGCTGTCGCGTAGGCGAGTCGATTTTGGTGACAGGGATGTCCCAAAATCTTTCACGAGGTAGCGACACTCCTTTCCATATTTATTGAGTTTGAAATATAACAACATGAAATCTATAGAAATTTTTACTGACGGTGCCTGTCGCGGCAACCCCGGGCCGGGTGGCTGGGGCGCGATTTTGCGGTCCGGCGAGCATTACAAAGAGCTTCGCGGCGGAATGCTTGAGACCACCAACAATCGCATGGAAATGACGGCGGTAATTGAGGCATTAAAGAGCATAAAAGAGCCTGCTGAGTTATTGATTACTACCGATTCAAAATATGTGATTCAGGGCATCGAAGAATGGCTGGTGCAATGGAAAAAGCGTGGCTGGCGGACTGCATCGAAAAAGCCAGTGAAAAACGTCGATTTATGGCAGGAACTCGACCAGCTCGTTGGCCTGCATAACGTTCGCTGGCAGTGGGTTAAAGGTCACGCCGGCCACGAGGAGAATGAACGCGCGGATGCTCTGGCTAACCTGGGCGTTGACGAGGTTCTTAAGCTTCAGGCGGTGGGTTAGTGAGGCAGGTCGTACTCGATACTGAAACCACCGGGCTGTCCACCGCAGACGGTCATCGGGTGATAGAAATTGGCTGCGTAGAACTGGTTAACCGGCGGCTAACCTCCAACCGCTTCCACCGTTATATCCGCCCGGAGCGAGAGATCGATGCTGGCGCCATCGAGGTTCACGGTATTAGCAACGAAATGCTCGCCGATAAGCCACTTTTTGCTGAGGTGGTCGATGACTTTATGGCGTACATAGCGGGCAGTGAATTGATCATTCACAACGCGCCTTTTGATGTCGGTTTTCTCGATTACGAATTGTCACTGCTTGATGGGGTTTACTCGACTGTTGAGCAGCAGTGTCAGGTGCTCGATACCCTGAAGATGGCACGCTATGAGCATCCAGGTCAACGCAATACGTTGGATGCGTTATGCAAACGCTACGACGTAGACAACTCCAAACGTGACCTGCACGGCGCACTGCTCGACGCTGAGTTATTGGCAGATGTTTATCTGGCCATGACCGGCGGGCAGGCGAGTTTGTTGCTGAATGAACAGGCGGCTAATCAGGCCGCCGCGGGTACCGGGAAAACGGTGGCGGTGGCAGCTGATTGGCCGCCCTTATTGGTAGTGCGAGCGCAGGCTGATGATATCGCTGCGCATGATGAGTTCCTGAAAGTAATCGACAAAGAAAGTGCCGAGGGCTGTTTGTGGCTACAACGGCCCGACTTTTAGTCTTTTCGCCGAGCTCACGCCGCTTCATTAACGATTGCTTCATAAGGTAGAATCTAGCCGCATAATGTGGGTTCAGGCGGTTTTAAGGCAAGGCGCCTGGTTATCTCCACGGCAAACTAAATATTAAAGTTCAGGAGAACACAGAGCATGACTGCAAGCTATAAAATCGAGATTCAGCAAACCGGGGATAGTTTCGACTGTGCTGCGGACGATGCCATTTTACGTGGCGGGCAACGGGCGGGCCTGGGACTTTCGTACGATTGCAACGTGGGTGGCTGCGGCAGCTGCAAATTTGAAGTGGTCGAAGGCGAAATTGAGAACATGTGGGAAGATGCTCCCGGCCTGAATCCCCGTGATGTGAAGCGCGGCAAGTTGCTTGCTTGCCAATGTCGTCCCAAAAGCGACGCAGTGATCAAAATGATCACCATGGATGAGTTTGTCCCGCAGACCAATCCGCAACGTTTTGCCGGCAAGCTGGAAATGATCCGTGATCTCACCAATGACATCCGCGAGTTTCGCTTCAAATCTGCTAATGGTTTTTCCTCTTTCCAGCCCGGCCAGTATGCGCTGCTAAACCTGCCCGGCGTTGAGGGTGGTCGGGCCTACTCAATGTCTAACATTGGTAACGATGACGGCAGCTGGGAGTTCATCATTCGCCTGGTGCCAGACGGCAAAGGCACGAATGCGCTGTTCAAACTGAATGAAGGCGATGAAATAGAGATTGATGGCCCCTACGGCATGGCCTATCTGCGTACCGACGCACCGCGAGATATTGTCTGCATCGGTGGCGGCAGTGGTCTGGCGCCCATGCTCTCCATCGCTCGCGGCGTCGCCGCGGCCGATGGCATGGACGATGTCAAAGTACACCTGTTCTACGGTGCTCGCGGACCCCAGGACCTATGCGGTGAAGAGGAACTGAAGGCACTTGGCCAATCAGCCGACCGGTT
>QNFC01000325.1 GCA_003645395.1 Gammaproteobacteria bacterium | reverse complement strand
GATACACCGCCGCCTACGACACCAGCTGCGATTGCGCAGCTACGCCAGTCAGACGTTATGCCATTAACGGCACAACCATTAAGAACCATCGCCGTAACGGCGAGGGCCAAGAGTTTACTGGCAGATTTAAGCCTGATGATCATCGTGTAGCCTCCGATATTGAAAAATTATGATTTTGTTATGTTGCTATTTAGCTTTAATAAACATGTGTATCTATTACTAACCAAGGGTAAAACTTACACCAGATAGAGTTTTTCTCGAGTGATGGTCGCGAATTATATAGCACCCTGCAGAAAAATAATGCCCCTTGTTTGTTAGTTTAGTGACTTGTTAGTTTTTTGGTGCAAATAAGCGTGCTGATAGTGGTGGCATAAGATAGGGCTGTCGTGGCTCGATGTAGGTGAGGTTTTCGGCTGCGAAGATTGCTTCCAGTTCGGCATCGTCTTCGAGTTCTTCGATACTCTCGTCGACTCGCTCGAGCAATTGGTAGTTGCTTTTTAACGCTACAAAGCCAAGGTTGATGGCAAAGTCATGGGTCCATACAGAAGCTTTGAGGTTGCTTTCAGGGTGTTGGTTTTTCCATGCCTCAAAACGATGCTGGGCAACCCAGGCCCCGTCGGCTTCGCCGTTGTTTAAAGTGTTGAAAATTGAATCACCAGCAGGTTTTACGTGGTGAATTGATGGCCTTAGTGCTCCATTGCCGTGGGTCATTAATATCAGGTCGGCAACGCTGTTTTCCTCTACAAGGATTGAGAGTCCCTGCAGATCATCCAGGTTAGCCGGAGGGGTTTCAGGTCGGTCGGTAGACCAAATAAGGGTAAATACCTGAGCATGGTAGGGGAGACTCGGCGCCAGAGGTTTTAAGACGACCAACTGGCGCTCGCCGGCTGCAATTTCAAGTGAAAACTTCTGTCCGCCTGGGTCAGCGAAATTGTTTTTTGCCATGGCAAACCCACCGGCGAGTTCACACTTTCCCGCACTGAGGAGGGCGTTAACCTGCAGGGCAGGATTACCTTCATCGCCAGCATCTGTCTCATACCAGTGAATGATTAGTGGCAACCCCATCGAGTCGGCCACTGCCAGAGCAACACTGTTATCGATGCCGCCTGCGTGGGTGGAGTAGGGTGGGCTATCCTGCTCCAGGCAAACGACAAGGGGTTTGCCCATTGCTAGGCAGGCCGTGCAGCCGCTCAGTGCCAGCAGGGTGAGGAACATTCTCATAATGAGTTACTGCGCTGGGTAGTGACGACATAGGCGAACAGAGCATCAATTTCTTCTTCGGTCAGAATGTCGCCGTGGGGCGGCATGTCGCCACTGCCTTCGCTAACGGATTCGAGAAACCGTTCGTATTCGCCGGGGGGGAACTGGCGCAAATCAAAGGTCGAGGCGCCGCTGTTGCGCAGTTCGGTGCCGTGGCAGCGTTGGCAGAATTGTCGATAAGTATCGAGCCCCAGGGTTACCTGAGCCGGGTCAAAGGACTCCTTGCGAGGGCTGGCTGCGTAAACAGTGGATAGTCCGCTAACACAGGCGAGCGCGAGCATAGTCGTCTTTATCTTTTTAATCATAGTTGGTCGTTATTTATTGAGCCGGGTGAGCAGTATCGGCTGACCAGGGTTTGAATAATTTGAATACGGTAATTGATGCCCCTTTGGTCACAGTGGCGAATTTGGGGTTGGGCAGAAACCAGGAGAAGAGTCCGCCAATGCCACTTTGAATGGCGACATACTGTTCGCCATCGAGCTCATAGGTGACGGGCGGTGCGATGATGCCCGATGGTGTCTGGTACTCCCAAAGCAGTTTGCCGTCATCAATATCATACGCCGCGAGCTCGCCTGTCTGTAAGCCTGTAAAGATGAGACCGCCGGCGGTGGCCAGCGTGCCGCCATTGGCGGGTGGGTCTACCGGCACTTGCCAGACTCGCTTGCCGCTGAGGGGATCGACCGCGCGTAGATACCCCATTGGCTCTCCGGGAACTGGCTCGGGAAAAGCAAATTCCGCGGCCGCATAGGCCGTGCCTTTGCGCCAGGCCATAACCACTGGTTTGAACTGCATGCTGATTTCCAGACCATTTAAATAGAGTAGGTCGGTTTCCGGGCTAAACGAAGCCGGCGCCCAGTTTTTACCGCCAATGTTGGATGGCCAGACTGTTTTTTCGACGCCAGTGAGGTTTTCGATAGTTGCGGCAGAGCGGATCGGTCGGCCGGTTTCCATGTCGATGCCATCGGCCCAGGTAAGTTTGTCGACAAACTGGCTAGCCCGTAATAGCTCTCCGGTGGCGCGATCGAGTACGTAGACATAACCGTTGCGGTTGGCCTGAATAATAACTTTGCGTGAGTTGCCGTCGATGGTCAGCGTGGCGTGGATCAGCTCATTGACTGAATCGTAATCATAAGTGTCATTGGGAATTACTTGGTAGTGCCAGATGATTTCACCGGTTTCTGGCCGTAACGCGACAATAGTATCGGTGAACAGGTTATCACCGGGGCGCATGTTTGCATTCCACGGACCGGGATTACCAATCCCCCAGTAGACCAGGTTCAGTTCTGGATCATAAGAGCCGGATAGCCAGGTGGCACCGCCGCCACGAAGGTAGGTATCGCCTTCCCAGCTGTCTCCGCCGGGTTGGTCGGGGGCGGCGGTGGTCCAGAAACGCCACAGCTTTTCACCGGTTTGCGGGTCCCAGCCATCGAGAAACCCGCGGGTGCCCATGTCGCCCCCGGCAGTACCGGTAATAAGCACCCCATTGGCCAGTAGCGGGGTGCCGGTCATGGTGTAGCCGTCCTGCCAGTCTGAGGCCGTTTGTGTCCACACTGTCTCGCCGTTCTGCATGTCGATCGCCATAACCCGGTTGTCCAGAGTCTGGCGATAGAGCTTGCCATCAAAAATTACTGCGCCGCGATTGATGAACCCGCAGCAGACCATGCGGAACATTTTTTTGGAATAG
>QNFC01000324.1 GCA_003645395.1 Gammaproteobacteria bacterium | reverse complement strand
GCCAAAGCGGGCGTTGATCCGGATTTTCATCGCGGCGAAAGTGCTTATGACCAACTTTTCGGCGATCCTCATTACAAAAACTCGGGCCTGGCACCACTAACCAAAGCACCGTTTTACGCCATCAAAATCGTCCCCGGCGATATCGGTACCCGGGGCGGCCTGGTCACCAATGAGTTTGGTCAGGTGGTGAAAGAAGACAGCTCATTGATCGGAGAGTTATGGGCAACCGGCAACAGCATGGCCTCGGTGATGGGTCACTCTTACCCCGGTCCGGGGGCCACCATCGGGCCATCAATGACCTTTGGTTATATCGCTGCGCTGAAGGCTGCGGGCAAAATCGGTACTGAGCCGGGTTAGAGCCTTTTTTCAGACATCAAAAAAGCCCCTGAGCGTTGATTGCTCAGAGGCTTTTTAGTTTGGCGCATAGCCATTACATCAGTCGTGGCTTAGCTCATACACCTGGTATTCGATGCCGCCGGGTACCACTCGGCCTTCAGCCACGCCAACCGTGCTGTTGAGCCACTGATAGCGCTCGTCACCGGTTTCAAACGCCAGGTGGGTCAACAATTTAAAATCACCGAGTTGGGTGGCACTGCCGGTAGCTATTGCCTGACCAAAAACCTCATTCAGTTCCAGAAAGCCCTGGTAATTAATATAAATTTTCGCGCCATCCTCGGTCTCCAGCACGATACGAACATCCACCTTACTCATGCCGGTGGCGTCAACCAGAATCCAGTCAGCACCGCTGTTATAGATGGATCCATTTAAACGCTCACCATCAAATGAGCCGCCGGTAATATTGGCCACCGACCGACTGCCGGCACTGCTTGCCCCCACTTCGATTGGCGCGGCAACATCGACGTTAAACCTCATTAATGGCACCAGTTTCATTGTCCTCTCCCTTGGTTAAAAAAAGCCTGCATCACTCTACTGCGCGCTATATCCGCCATCAACCACCAGTTCGGAACCGGTTACGTAGGAGGAGTCATCCGAAGCCAGGTAAAGCACGGCTGCAGAGACCTCCTCTGGCTGGCCCACCCGTTTCATAAAGGTTGTCGCCTCAATCATCTGGCTGGCCATCGGCGATGCCAGCAGCCCTTTGGTCATGTCGGTCTCGATGGTGCCGGGATGAACCGAGTTGACCCGAATATTAAATTGAGCCAAATCGATAGCCGCCGCTTTGGTCATCATCCGCACCGCACCCTTGGAGGCGACATAAGCCGCCGAGTCGGAGGCGCCGACCATGCCATAGATCGAAGAGATGTTTACGATCGAACCACCACCGGCCTTTTTCAGGGCTGGCAGGGTGTATTTACAACCGTAAAAGGTGCCCTTCACGTTGATGTTAAAAAGGGAGTCCCATTCATCGTCACCGGTCTCGTGCAACGGTTTCATAATCAATATACCGGCGTTATTAACCACCACGTCCAGCTGACCAAACTCCGCGATACAACCATCGACAACCCGGTGGCAGTCGTCCGCAGCCGCAACGTTGTGTTTAAAAAACACCGCACTGCCACCGGCACTGTTTATTTCTTCGACCACGGATTCGCCGGCATCCTCGTTAATGTCGCTCACCGCGACCCGTGCACCTTCCCGGGCAAGCAATATCGAGTGGGATCTGCCCATCCCCAGCCCGCCGCCGGTCACCAGCACTGCTTTTCCTGCCATTCGATCCATCTTTGATCTCTCCGGATATTGAAACGATATAATTCTACTGCCAGCCAGTTATTCCGCACTGTTCGGCAGACGACCCGGTACTCATTGCCGCTACCAATACACCCCAATTGCTAAGGAACAGTGATGTCCGCATCCAGCACCTCCACCCCTGAATCAGCCCATCCCGATAATCAGCCACCCCTGGCCGGCCTGAAAGTAATCGACTGCTCGCGGGTTCTCGCCGGGCCTTATTGCGCAACCTTATTGGGCCTGCTCGGTGCCGAGGTTATCAAGGTGGAACAGCCCAGCGGCGACGAGGGACGGGTATGGCCACCGCACCGGGGAGACATGGGTAGCAGCTTTCTGGCACTCAATCTAAATAAACGCAGCATAGTGCTAAACCTCAAGCAACCCGCGGCGGTTGAAGTCTTTAAGGATCTGGTGCGCGATGCCGACGTGCTGGTGGAGAATTTCAAGACCGGCGAAATGGAACGCTTTGGCCTGGACTGGCCGGTACTCAAGCAACTCAACAGCAAACTGATCTACACCAGTATTTCTGCCTTTGGCCGCCAGGGTCCTAAAGCCAAAGATGCCGGCTACGAGGCACTGGTGCAGGCTTATTCCGGTGCCATGGCGATTACCGGCGCTCCCGGCGGCGAACCGGTACGCAGTGGAGTTTCCTTTCTGGATATGAGTACCGGGGTAATGTCCGCGCTGGGAACTATGGCTGCGCTAATCCGGCGGGGCGTCTCCGGTCAGGGTGGCAAGGTTGAGACGTCACTGCTCGGCACCTCTATGGGGCTAATGGCCAATGCCGTGGCCAATTACCTGCAACACGGCTCACAGCCTGAGCGCATGGGTACAGCCCACCCGCAGCTGGTGCCTTATCAGGCCTATCCCACCCGCGATGGCTTTCTGTTTATCGCCACTGGCAACCAGGGATTGTGGGAGCGACTCTGCCGGGCGCTGGATCAGGAGGAGCTAATTACTGACGAGCGTTTTTTGACCAATCAGTTTCGGGTTGAACACCGAACCGAGTGCGTGAATGCGATTGGAAACATTTTGGCTACGTATGACACCCAACCGCTGCAGGAGCTGCTGCTCGCAGCACGCGTTCCCTGCTCGCCAGTGAATGATTACGAAGCCCTCATGGCCGATGGTCAGGTCGGTGAGCTGGGGGTATTGGTTACCGGGAAAGACCCGGATTATGGCGAATTTAAAGTGCCCGGCCTGCCCTTCTCGATCAGTGACTATCAACCCGCCCCGCCGGTCACCGCACCGCGAGTCGGCGAGCACACGCGAGAAGT
>QNFC01000323.1 GCA_003645395.1 Gammaproteobacteria bacterium | reverse complement strand
TCGCCATGAGTAATGGGCTGCAATACGTCTACACCGGCAATGTGCACGACAAAACCGGCGGCAGCACCTGGTGCCCGCAGTGTGGTCACTGCGTGATCGAGCGGGACTGGTACGAGCTTGGTCCGTGGGGGCTAACGGCAGACGGACACTGCCAGCAATGCGGCCATGCTATTGCTGGCAGGTTTGCTGATCGGCCGGGTCACTGGGGGGCGCGGCAGCAAGTTGTGAATATGGCAGCATATAGCACTCGTTAAGCTGCGGATCGCCGCCGTCGTGTGAATGCCTCAACGCTCAGGCATATTCCCCTGACCGCAGCACTTTGCCGCTCTGAATACCGGTGGGCTCGCCATCACGAAAAATTGACTTCCCATTAACGATAACCCGCTCGATTCCTTTGGCCTGGCTGTAAAGCCGTGGGGCACCGGCCGGCAAGTCATAGCGGACAGTGGGGCGAGCATCCGAGCCGACGTTCTGTTCATCAAAAATGACCAGGTCGGCCGGGTATCCAACTTTGAGCCGACCGCGGTCCTTGAGTCCAAAAATATCGGCAGGCTCTGAAGTGATGCGCTTAATGGCGTATTCAAGGCTCATTGCCTTTTTTTCTCGCACCCAGTGGCCGAGCATAAAGGTGGCGTAACCCGCCTCGCAAAGCATATCGCAGTGGGCACCGCCGTCAGACAGGCCGATCATGGTGCGCGGGTCGTTGATCAACTCGGGGATTCTGTCCCAGTCGTTATTGGCGGCCGCACCCACAAAACGCATGGCAAGATTGTCTTCCAGCGCCAGGTCAAAAAACGTGTCAAACGCGTCAGTTCCGCGTTCTGCTGCGATTTCCCCAACCGTTTTGCCGACATATTTTTCCAGCTCCGGGTTCTGTACGCTGCTAACCAGCGTAGCGGGAAACTGACCCGCGAAGATGCTGCCGGCGTCCATGTCATCCCGTAATTGTTTACGGAATTCAGCATCCCGACAGGTTGCAGCAATCTCTTCAACCGGTCGATTAAACAACACCTGCCCGGCAATGGTGTCGGCCAGTATCAATGGATTCGAGTTGAGACTAAATTCAGCGGTCAGGGGCCGGCTTAACACCTGGGGAATCGCCCCGCGTTTAATCAGCGGATCAGCCTTGGCCAGCATATTGGCTGCTGCATCGGGTCGATCCATGCGGTTAAAGACCGCCAGCCACGATACCGGGCGATCACTCTCGGTAAGCAACAGATCGAGCACGTCGTACTCATCCTGACCCAGGGTGCCAATCTCTTTAACCACGGCGACTTCAATGATGCCGCGGTTCAGTTGTTTCAGTACTCTGGAATAGGCTTTGAGTTCCTCTTTGCTCGCCAGGCGGGTGGCCAGCGGTTTGCCCTGCCAGCCAATGTGTTGATTCATCAGGCTGAGTGAGAACCCGAACGCTCCCGCGTTCATGGCGGTATTGAGCATCTCGGTGAGTTCATCTATCTCGTCGGCCGTTGCTCCGCGCTCAGAGGCTTCTTCACCGAGCACAAAGGTGCGAAAAGGAGCCATCGGCACCAGAAAAGCGGTGTTGATCGCCAGCTGCTGGGCCTCGGCAACATCCATGTATTCAGGAAAAGTCTCCCACTGCCAATTGATTCCTGCCGTCAGTGACTCGCCTGACATGCCCTCAACCGTGATCAAATCAGCCTTGGTCATTTCCCGTTGATCAGTCTTGCAAGGTGCCACGCCAACACCGCAATTGCCCAGCACCACCGTGGTCACCCCATGCTCGCTGGAGCTCGACAGCAGCGTATCCCAGCTGATTTGTGCGTCGTAATGAGTGTGGGGATCAACAAACCCGGGGCAGACGATTTTGCCGCTGGCATCGATCGTTTCTTTTGCCTCGCCGGTTACCTCGCCAATTTCAACGATGGCGCCATCTTTGACCGCCACATCGGCCATGAACCTGGTTGCACCGGTACCATCGACCACACAGCCATTTTTAATCAAGATGTCGTAAACCATTTCTTTCCCCCATTGTGGTTTTCTATGAACCAGACACGCTAATCGCAAAATAATAGCGTAATTAACCTATTCAAAGCTCAGGAGGCTGTTGGACTTACGGTGTTCGTAACGAGGGAAAGGCCAGTTTGAATCATTTTTTGAGTTCTTTTGAGGAGAATAGTGGTTCTATTTGACGATAAAGCACCCAGAAATAGCCAAATTTGGCTTTTCCGCAGCCGGGCAATCCTAAGGCCGACAGGCTCCTGGCAATTTAGGAGCATTCTAGAAAGTCTATGTTGGGCTCTTTAAGTTCTCCTCAGTTACGTTTTTTTAAACGAAACCTCACACGTTAGTCCCGCGCAAAAGTACAAGGTGTCCGGTGGGCTAGTTGGCCGAATTCGGCTAAGTCGTGCTTGATTCGGTTAAAAAGCTGACTGCGCGTTTAATAAAGGTTTCAGTCCTTGAATTCTTCATCCGCTTCTTTGCACCTTCAGCTCCAACGGCGATGCTTTTGCCTCCCACAACAAAGCGCCAGCAAGCGGTGAAGAGATTGAAGCCGAATTTCCGTTAACCGCCTTCCCGTCTCCGCAGCAACTCTGGCAGCGCTACAAAACCTATCGTGGCATCGCCGACGCAGAAGAATCCCTGGTGGTCGAGCCCTATCACGATGACGGCAAAAGCAAAGAGCCCGGCTAATACCAGACCGAAGCCATCAACCGTGTCATCGAAAAGGTTGCCCAGGGCGAGAAACGGCTGTTGCTGGTCATGGCTACTGGCACCGGCAAAACCTACATCACTTGAGGAGGGGTGTTGAGTAGCCCGGTATAAGAGGGCTAAATTGCAGCCCTGTTATTGCTGTTTTTTGCGCGCCGGACATCCCACTCATACCAATATATTCTCTTTGAATGGCTGGTCTAGCCGCCCGAAGTGGTCATACTTAGCGGGAGCTGCTCACGGCTAGGTGCCGTGTCCCCGAATAACAACTCGAACTACTAAAGAGAAACTGATGATCACCGG
>QNFC01000322.1 GCA_003645395.1 Gammaproteobacteria bacterium | reverse complement strand
TCCTGTGCCGCGAGGATAGCGAACTGCCGCGGGGCCATCGAGGGTGAATCCGGTGTAGAGCATCTGCCGAGTTTCATTTTCGTCAGCCGGTGCCATCACCACAATATTGGGGATGCAGCGCAAAAAACTAAGGTCAAACGCGCCGGTGTGGGTGGCGCCATCGGCGCCGACCAGTCCGGCCCGGTCGATGGCAAAGAGCACGGGCAGATTTTGAATGCAAACGTCATGAATCAGTTGATCGTAACCCCGTTGTAGGAAAGTGGAATAAATAGCTACGACTGGCTTAAGTCCTTCGGCTGCCATGCCGGCGGCAAGGGTGATGCTGTGCTGTTCCGCGATGCCCACGTCTACATAGCGGTCGGGGAATTGCTCGGCAAATTCTACTAATCCGGAGCCCTCTTTCATGGCCGGGGTGTTGCCAATAAGGCGGTCGTCCTCACTGGCCATATCCACCAGCCAGTCGCCAAATACCTGCGTATAGGTCGGTGGTTTGGGACCGCTGGCGGAGACGACCCCCTCGGCAGGATCAAACGGCGTAACCCCGTGATATTTAATCGGATTGTCTTCAGCGAGGCTGTAGCCCTTACCCTTTTGGGTGACGACATGCAGCAGTTGGGGGCCTTTTTTGAGTCTTAGTTTGGCTAGCGTGTCGGCCAGCTGTTTTACGTCGTGACCATCAACCGGACCGATATAGTTAAATCCCAGTTCCTCAAACAGGGTGCCTGGCACGACCATTCCCTTGACGTGTTCTTCAGTGCGTCGGGCCAGTTCCTTGATGGGCGGGATGATGTCGAGCATAGTTTTGCTATGTTCGCGAAGGCTGCCGTAGACACTCCCAGCAAGTATTTTTGCCAGATGGGTTGAAAGAGCGCCCACGTTGTTTGAGATGGACATTTTATTGTCGTTGAGCACTACCAGCAGGTCGGCGCCCACATCTCCAGCGTGGTTCATTGCCTCAAACGCCAGCCCGGCAGTCATGCTGCCGTCGCCGATAATCGCCACTGCGCGTCTGTTCTGGCCTTGTGCGGTGGCAGCCATCGCCATGCCCAGGGCAGCGCTAATTGACGTGCTTGAATGACCGGCACCAAACGCGTCGTAAGGGCTTTCGTCACGTTTTAGAAATCCGGATAAACCGGCTCGCTTCCGGATGCTCAGCATCTGATCACGGCGTCCGGTAAGCGCTTTATGCGGGTAGCACTGGTGGCCGACATCCCACACTATGCGATCTTCAGGGGTGTTGTATGCATAGTGCAGCGCGACCGTCAGCTCGACAACGCCCAGGCCCGCAGCAAAATGGCCGCCACTGGTGCTGATTGATTCAATTAAAAATTCACGAAGCTCTTCAGCCAGCTGTGGCAATTGCTGTGGTGACAGCTGGTGAAGCTCTGCGGGGGTCTCGACCAGGTCGAGCAGAGGATAGCTACTCATGAATAATATTGACCTAACTTAATGTGTGCGTTGCTGCTGGTATTTCACCAGCTCGCGGAGCAGATCGGCCTCGGGGCCGAATTGCGTTAATGAATCCAGTGCCAGCTCGCTGCAATGCTCGGCAGCGGCGTGAGCACCATTTAATCCAAGCAGTGTTACATAGGTCGGCATTTGCCGGCCGTCATCGGAGCCACTGGGTTTCCCTAGCTGATCAGTACTGGCCGTCACGTCTAAAATATCATCGCAAATCTGAAAACAGAGCCCGAGGTTAGCACTATAAGCATCAAGCGCCTGGTGAGTGTTTTTATCAGCGCCTCCGGCAATAGCCGCGAGGCGGCAACTGGCCTGAATCAGTGCGCCGGTTTTCAGGCGATGCATTTGTTCAAGGGCGTTGAGATCTAGCCCGAGCTGACTGGCCGCCAGGTCGATGGTCTGACCAGCAGCCATGCCCGCTGCGCCGATAGCAATGGCGAGTTCGGCAACCATTTCACAGCGTTGGTCGCCGGACAGGTCCGCACAGGGGTGAGTTAGAGTCTCGAAAGCCAGACTCTGCAGCGCATCGCCAGCCAGAACGGCGGTGGCTTCACCGAAAGCGATGTGGCAGCTCGGTTTGCCGCGACGCAGGTCGTCGTCGTCCATTGCTGGCAGGTCATCGTGAATCAACGAGTAAGCATGAATGATCTCTACGGCAGCGGCCGTGGGGTCAACTGTTGCCAGGTTGCAGTCGATCATGTTTGCAGTGGCATAAGTCAGTGTCGCGCGGACGCGCTTGCCGCCGCCGAGCAGGCTATAACGCATGGCGGCGTGGAGCTCGGGTGCTGGTGAATTATCTGCTGGTAGATAGCTGTCGAGGACCCTTTCAACGCGCTGCCGTGTGTCAGTCAAAAAACTGCTAAAACTCAATTGTCGTCCGGCTTTTCAAACGGCTCAAAGCCAAGCTGGCCATTCTCTTCAATGAGTTTTTCTACCCGTTGCTGAGCGTTGTTTAGTGCGCTTTGGCAGCTGCGCGCAAGAGTGACGCCACGCTCAAAATCTTTTAAAGAGCTTTCGAGGGTCAAATCGCCCTGCTCGAGTCTCTCGACGACGGCCTCTAGATCTGTCAGGGTTTTTTCAAAATTAGGGGTGGGTGTTTCCTTGGTCAATGCAAGGCTCCGCTACAGCAGGGTAAGGTTGACCGCGTTGATGGTGCGATTCGGGTGACTTGTCTCTAAATTTTGAAGCGCTGGTCGAGTGGTTATCATGCTTAAAATCTGTTTACCCGGCGGCGGGGGTTAGGATACATTAGCCCGGCTGGGGCTCATAGTCCCTGCCTCAAAATGGTTTTCGACGGCTACGGCTAATTAGATACGGTTAGTTCAACGGCCATGGTCCCTGAGACCCCGATCAAAAAAATAAGCAGATTCAATCACAGGAGATAGAAATGGACCTTAATGGAAGCAACACCCTGCAAAACCTGAAAGACGCATTCGCTGGTGAATCCCAGGCTAACCGTCGGTACCTTTATTTTGCCGCCAAGGCAGACGTAGAAGGTTATAACGATGTCGCCACGGTTTTT
>QNFC01000321.1 GCA_003645395.1 Gammaproteobacteria bacterium | reverse complement strand
TGGTTTTTTGTAATCGAATGTTGCCATCAATGGAAGGGACTTTATTAAGCATTTGTACTTCAACACCTTCTTGCTGTTGTAAGTGAATGATTAATTTATTAGCCGGCAAGTTCTGAAAACTATCTTTGAAAATGTTGTGTGGTAATTGTTTGAAATTAATAACGATTTCTGTGCGTTTGCTTTGCATACGTTTGCCAGTACGTAGATAGAATGGCACATCAGCCCAGCGCCAATTATCAATGTCTACCCGTACAGCAGCAAAACTTTCAGTTGAGCTGTTGGTGTTAGCGCCTTCTTCTTCTAGATAACCAGGAACAGAAGCGCCATTTAAAAAACCGGCGGTATATTGACCACGAACTGTTTTTTCAGCAACATTACTAGCAGTTATAGGGCGCAACGCCTCCAGAACTTTAACTTTTTCTCTACGAATACTTTTTGCTTCCAAATTAACAGGAGGTTCCATCGCGATAAAAGTCAAAATTTGCAATAAGTGATTTTGTAACATGTCACGTAATTGCCCTGTATGGTCAAAATATCCCCAGCGGCCTTCGATACCCACTTCTTCAGAGACAGTGATCTGGATGGAATCAATTGTATTATGATCCCAGTTGCTGGTAAAAATTGAATTGGCAAAGCGTAATGCTAATAAATTAAGTACGGTTTCTTTACCAAGATAATGATCAATTCGATAAATTTGATCTTCATTAAATACTTCTGCAAAAGCATCATTAATTTCTTGTGATGATTTAAGATCATGACCTAATGGTTTTTCTACCACTACTTTTGAGCTTTTAGTCAATATGCCTGATTGATCGAGTCCTTGGCAAATATGTTTAAACAGAAAGGGAGCAACAGAAAAATAGTTGATTAAATCCCTTTTTTTAGAGTCAACGACAGATTTAAGTTTCTGATATTGTTCTTGTTTAGTCAGGTCAATTTGTACATAGGCCAGGCGAGCTGAAAGCTTTTCCCATATAGCGGTTTCAATAGGTTCATTTAAAAAATCTTGTAAACTTTGCAGGGCGATCTCAATAAATTCTGCATTAGTTTTTTCAAATAAATCAACCCCAGTAATCTGAGTATCATTTTCAATTAAACAGGATTTTTCAAGGCGGTAGAGAGAGGCAATCAGTTTTCGGGTAGATAAGTCGCCTAGAGCACCGTAAATAACTAAATCACAGGGTTTGAATGTGTTTTGTTCTTGCATATGTTTTGATAAATAAAGCGCTTATTTAAACAGTAGTAACAGTTTAACTTGGAAAATTGTCAAGTATGTGATGCTTAATTACCTGTTCAAATGTTTATAGTTCAACTGATTTTTTGGAATAGCAGTACATTATACTTGGAAAATTCAATAAAGAGGATGTTGAGTTGTTTTTGTCCGTTTTAATATAAATAGATGTTGGGACAATATTTTGGCGTGTTAGGTCAATATATTTTTTCAGAATTTCGATATACTAGGTTCACGTTAGAAGACAAAGTGAATGGATGCTGAATTCTAGTCATTTGTTAAGTCATTATGATAAAAACCTTTGGGGGTCGAAATGGTATGTAAGCAGACTGGTGAGCCGTGTAAGGAAATAAAAAAATATAAGCAGTTAAAACGACTATTAGAAAAGGAGGAAATATCAGAAGCTTTATTATTAAAAGCATCTGGAATTGATAAAGTTTCATTGTCAATTAAGGGAGACATTGATAAAGCAGATGGATTGACAAATGACCTGTCCACTTTTACGGGATTGTCAAGAATTGCACTCGTTAGTGCAATATCAGAAAAGGAACATGAGAAACAAATTATTTCCCGTATTAGAGGGAGAAAGGCATTGGAGGGATTGAAAAGAGGTAGTTGGCCCTAGATACTCGGAGATAATATTATGCTCAGAGTATCCAGGACAAATTAGCTTAATTATTTGTACTAGCCTCAATCATAGTGGTTGCAATTATTGTATAGGCAATCGTCCATGCTTCTTTAACTTCGTCAGTAAAATCTTCACCAAGACCTTGTTCAAGGGTCCATAATAATGCTTCAGCAACAATATCATAATGATCTGCTTCAACACCATAATCAATGTGACGTCTGCCTAATTCCTGTAGAGCAGGAACAACTTGTTCTAAGTGAGTTAGGGAATTAACGACAAGATTAATTGAATTGACTAGTTTTGTACCTTGTTCTTTAATGTCGCCTTTAAATAATGGTCTAACTTCGGGAGCAATTAGAAATAATTTACGGTAGAACAGTTCAGCAGTTTGATCTTTAACGGGGACGATCATCTGCCAAGTGGACTGAACTAATTTGATTTGGTGTTCACTAATTGGAGAGGCATTTTCTTGCTCGATACGTTCCAGTTCAGCTCTTTCCTGCTCCAGTCTTTCTTGTTCAACACGTTCCAGTTCAGCTCTTTCCTGCTCCAGTCTTTCTTGTTCAACACGTTCCAGTTCAGCTCTTTCCTGCTCGAGTCTTTCTTGTTCGACACGTTCAAGTTCAGCTCTTTCCTGCTCGAGTCTTTCTTGTTCGATACGATCCAGTTCAGCTTTTTCCTGCTCCAGTCTTTCTTGTTCGACACGTTCCAGTTCAGCTCTTTCCTGCTCGAGTCTTTCTTGTTCGACACGTTCAAGTTCAGCTTTTTCCTGCTCCAGTCTTTCTTGTTCGACACGTTCCAGTTCAGCTTTTTCCTGTTCGAGTCTTTCTTGTTCAACACGTTCCAGCTCAGCTCTTTCCTGCTCCAGCCTTTCTTGTTCAACACGTTCCAGTTCTGCTCTTTCCTGCTCGAGTCTTTCTTGTTCGATACGTTCCAGTTCAGCTCTTTCCTGTTCGAGTCTTTCTTGTTCAACACGTTCTAGCTCGGCTCTTTCTTGCTTCAGTCTGGTGTCAAGGTCTTCCTGGTTAGAGTCAAGTATGCGTTCTTTTCGAGCTAGTTCTTCTGCTTTAGTTTCTAATTCGTACTGCAGAGACCTGTTTTCTTGTTCCTGCTGAGCAACTACTT
>QNFC01000320.1 GCA_003645395.1 Gammaproteobacteria bacterium | reverse complement strand
TTCGGCACGAACGGTCCATCGGTAAAGTAGTAGGTAGCTTTCAGCCTTCCGTTGAACTGCTGCATTTCATGCCGAATAGTTTCGACGGTGGGGAGGTTGCCATCTGGTGGAAAAGGCTCCTGAACACCGGTGTATTCGTGTTGGCAGCGGTTATCCGGATCGTCGTCCCTGGTTTCCTACTTCTGGTCGAGTGACTTAATCAGATCGATCTCCAATCTGGATTGTTCCTCGTCAAATTCCAATAAAAGGTCAATTAAATCACTTGCTGCAGGGGAGAGTGATAGCCCTTTTCTTTTGACTATATCGTAGTCTGTTCTCAGCTCTGGAACGCGAAAGGGCAAAGCTACAAAAATGCCAGCTTCCAATTTGGTTGCTAAAGTACCGTATGTCCCAATGCCAATCGATTCGCTATTCGATATCGTGGTTTTCATCGTTGCCAGATCGTTGCAGGTAATATTCTGCAGTTTTCTCGTTGGTGCGCTTTCATCTCTGTCAGGGAAAAAGAAACTATTGATTGCATTCAATAGTCGCTGCGGAAAGGCAGTGAAAACCAGAGGGAATGGCGACAGATCAGCTGCTGTCAAATTGCTCTTTTTCAATAAGGGATGACCATACCTGCAAAAAAAGAATCCGGCGTGACGGTTCAGGTGGATTAACTCATAGTCACGGGAAACATCCAATTGACTGGTTTCCACAAGAATGAAATCCATATCTTCCTTCATCAATCGGTACGGTAATTTTCTCCAGTCGTCTACGCTAATTTCTATGTCGATGCCTGGGTAACGCTTGCTAAACAGGCCGACGGTATGAGCCAAAAGTGCATTTGCAGGGTAGGGTCCTGTGCCGATGCTGATAGAACCTTCCAAAAGTCCCTGGTGGCGCCTGATCTCCTCCTGCATGTTTCGAGAAGAAGAAATAACGAACCGGGCGTGCTTGAGCATAATCTCGCCTGCCTGCGTGGGCAGAATCGTTTTCGGCAGGCGGTCAAACAGACGTTCTCCGATTTTTTTTTCCAGCAGCTGGATATTGCGGCTTAAGGTTGGCTGAGTGATATTGAGTGCTTTCGCCGCCCGCGCAAAATTTCGGTGCTTGTCCAGCATCACTGCGTTTCGAAGTAATCGCGTCTCTATCATACGCTTAGCGTATCAGACCTACGCGAACAATTCATTGGGCGTAAGTTACAGGCCAGAAAGTGCGGCCGTATTTCACGCTATTCTGAGCGAACCTCTCAATTCGACCGGTGTTCATGTCATCGATTTGCCGGTCGACTATTCACTCAATCATTCAATATTGAATGTGCTGATAAGAGAAGCCACCTGTACTGTGTAGGAGGCTGGATGTAATTCTGTTCAGATAAGCGGCCCATTGAATAGTAAGCACGGGTTCGGAGCCCGCTCGCTGGGCCCGCCGCACTGATTCGCTTCGCGAATCAGTGAACCTTTCATTTCGTTTCCAACCATCCCGCCCGTTTTCTCCACACAACGGTGGGAGGATTCAAAATATTGTCATTTCCTTTGGTTGATTGCGATGATCCACTGATACGCCGGACGTATCAATGCGATACGGTTAATTCATTGGACGTAAAACGCGGGCCCGTATAGATTACGCGGATTCAATGCTTGTAATCTGACTTAGAGAGAGACTATGACCAAGAAATTGCTCAAAAGCGCGTCAGCAGTAACAGTGCTGCTAGCTTTAATTATCGCTCCTACTTTCGCGGCAGACAAACCAAACGTCCTTGTCATTTGGGGCGATGATATCGGGTACTTCAATTCGAGTGCTTATAACCTCGGTATGATGGGATACAAAACACCAAATATCGACAGTATTGCCGAGGAAGGTGCGCTGTTCACAGATATGTATGCACAGAACTCTTGTACAGCTGGGCGTTCTTCATTCATCCTGGGTCAGCATCCATTTCGAACCGGCCTGTTAACAATTGGTATGCCAGGTTCAGAGCATGGTATTCCCGACTGGGCGCCAACCATTGGCGACCTGCTTACAGACCAGGGATATGCGACAGGTCATTTTGGCAAAAACCACCTGGGTGACCGGGATAAACACCTGCCAACGGCACACGGATTTGATGAATTCTTTGGAAATCTTTACCACCTAAATGCGGAGGAAGAGCCAGAAACATATTACTACCCAAAAGATCCGGAATTCCACAAAAAGTTTGCTCCTCGAGGTGTCATCCGCTCAACGCGAGACGGAAAGATCGAAGATACTGGTTCGTTGACAAGGAAAAGAATGGAAGATATCGATTATGAGTTTGGCGCTGCAGCAAAGGACTTTATGGCGCGTTCGGTTGAAGAAGATAAACCTTTCTTTGTTTGGCTAAACTTTACACGGACCCATGTTTGGACACGACAAAGAGAGGAGTATCGAGGAATTACGGGGATAGGCCTCTATGCGGATGCTATGAGAGAGATCGACGATATGGTGGGCGATATGCAAGACCACCTAAAGAAACTGGGTGTAGATGAAAATACCATCGTTATCTTCTCTTCGGACAATGGGGCGGAGAAGTTTACTTTTCCTGACGGTGGCGCGACACCATTTCACGGAGAAAAGGGTACAACCTGGGAAGGTGGCATGAGAGTGCCACAGTTAGTGAAGTGGCCCGGTACTATTAAGCCAGGCACAGTTTATAACGATACTATGAGCCAAGAAGACTGGTTGCCAACGATACTAGCGGCCGCCGGAGTGAATGATGTCAAAGAAAAACTCGCTTCTAAAAATGGTTTAAAAGCCAACGGCAAAAACTTTAGAGTTCATCTCGACGGCTATAACTTCAAACCATACTTCGAGGGTAAAGAAAAGAAAGGCCCTCGTAGAGAAATCATGTACTTCGGAGCCAACGGTTTACTCAATGCTATTCGTGTAGATGACTGGAAGATAGCGTTTGCTAGCGAAGAAGGTCCAATGCCAAAAGCCTATCGTAAAGTCGGGGCATGGCCTATATTTACAAACCTCAGGGCGGA
>QNFC01000319.1 GCA_003645395.1 Gammaproteobacteria bacterium | reverse complement strand
CAGTCGCTCTTTTCAACCCATCAATCAGTTTGATGTTAACTATAGCGAAATTATTAACAACAAAAGCAATTGAGGTTGATCGATGAACATCAAACCTACGGGTCAGCAACCAATACCGTTTAATCAAAGACAACAGCGGGTCGCTTAGCGCTATGCGTCGCCATCATTGCCCGGTTCAAAGCTCACCGTTAAAAGCACGCTGCTGCAACGCGGCGAACAGCGTATCGAGTTCTGCCAGGTGGGTGCGCTGGTGGGTTTTTTGTTGTTCGACCGATTCGACGATGGTGGCGAAGTGGTTTTGCTCATCAATTGGTGGAGTCGGAATTTGAAATGATCGAATCTGCCGGAAGTTGAGCCCCGGCTTGGTCTGTCCATATTGCATCTTACTGATTTGAATCTGGCCACCACCTTCAAGAGAAAGGAATCGGGCTACAAACTCTGGAAGCAGCTGATCATCTAACCGTAGGATTGCGACATGCTGGCTAATAAATGCGCCATGGAGACTTTTCGATGCTCTAGCTACTCTGCCAATTCTTGAACCTGTAATTGTCAGAAGTACATCATCCTCATTTACTCTCGTTCGCTTCGCCTCAGCATTATCTGGAGGATCGACAAAAACCTCTTCTTCGCAAGAGATTGAGTTCATCCGTACATCTACTGAACGAATAAACCTGACCCCATTTTCACAATAGTACTTAGCCCACCCACGGCCGCCACTTGTTACAAAGGTTAAGTAATCTCCAAGTTGGCCCACCGGGCATTTTGGATTAGTAACAGGGTCGCCGAACAGGTCGAGGAAGGTGGATTGGAGCAGGGTGTCGAGCTGGGCGAGGGAGTCGCGGCGCATGGCCCGCAGTTTGTCCGCTGCATCCAGAATCCCCGCAATCCGCTGCTGCTCGGCGAGGGGCGGGAGGGGGATTTTGAGCGCCGCGAAAAACTCTGCTGGTACACGCCTCTGCCCAGCAGCACCCTTCATCTTCGTCTCTCCGGCTTTGCGAACGAATGATCCCCTCAGCAACTGAAATAAATATCGACCGTCTAGCCCGTTCTTTGGTCTTAGAACATGAAACTCCGTGGAACCGAAACCAAGGTTGCGTGGTAGGTCATGCGCATGCGCCATCTTGCCGTTCTCAAAACATGGCGTAATTTTCGCGATGAGAATGTCGCCACGCTTGAATGGGGTAAACCCTTTAGAGACCTCGTTGTAAGGGCGATCAACTGGATTTTCAATTGATACCGACGCTGCGGACACCGCAGCCATCGGAACGAAACTTACGAGTTCGTCCAGCTCTGGCTTGGATCCTGCTACAAGTCGGGGGTTTATATCCACAACATCAGCAATAGCGACTGATTCTCGGTTCACCCCAACAACCCCACCAACTCCTCACGCCCCTTAGCAATTTCCGCCTCCAACTCCGCCAGCCGCTCCAGTATCACCTTTGGCGGATCGTACTCCACTACTTCATAAACCACCTCTTTATAACGATTAATGGAGAGGTCGTAATCATTCGCACGGATTTCGTCACTCGGCACACAAAAGGACTGCTCGGTGCGCTTTCTGTTTAATTCCGCGTTCCGAGTTCCGCCCTCCGCGTTCGACCTGTTCATCCCACGCCAGCGACTGAGAATATCCGGCAAGTCATTCCTGTCCGCCTGCACCGCCCGTTTATCGTCCAGCGAAAACCCATCCCCCCGCATATCATAAAACCAAACATGGTCCGTACCACCCGAGTTGGTCTTAGTGAAAAACAAAATAGCCGTAGAGACCCCCGCGTAGGGCCTGAACACCCCCGATGGCATGGAAACAATGCCATCGAGCTTCTGCTCGTCGATGAGTATTTTGCGCAGGGCTTTGTGCGCCTTGCTGGAGCCAAACAGCACGCCGTCGGGCACGATGACGGCGGCGCGGCCGCCGGTCTGTAACAGCCGCAGAAAAAGGGCCAGAAACAGCAGCTCGGTTTTTTTGGTTTTAACCACCTGCAGCAGGTCTTTGGCGGTGGATTCGTAATCGAGGCTACCGGCAAAGGGCGGATTGGCGAGGATGAGGGAGTATTTCTCGGCGTCGTCATCTTCGCCGGTCATATCACTTTGGGCTAGCGAGTCCTTGTAGCGGATGTCCGGGTTTTCGACGCCGTGCAGCAACATGTTCATGCTGCCGATGCGCAGCATGGTGTTGTCGAAGTCGTAGCCGTGAAAGGTGTGGTCGTTGAAGCGGAGCCGGGCAGTGGCGTCTTTATAAATGGTATCGCTGTGGTGGTCGTGCAGGTATTCGGAGGCGGCAATGAGAAACCCGGCGGTGCCGCAGGCGGGGTCGCAGATCACGTCTTGCGGGGTGGGGGCGGTCATATCGACCATTAGTTTGATGATGTGGCGCGGGGTGCGGAACTGGCCGTTCTGCCCGGATGCGGCGATTTTGCCGAGCATGTATTCGTAGAGATCACCCTTGGTGTCGCGGTCGGCCATGTCGATGCCGTCGAGCTGATCGACCACGTTGGCCAGCACCCGGGCGGTGGGCATCATGAACAGGGCATCTTTCATGTGGTGGGTGTAGGTGGAGTCTTCGCCGGAGTTGCCGTTGCTGCCCAGGGATTTAATGAAGGGGAACACCTGATCGCGCATGGCCTCGAACATCTGCTCCGGCGCTAGCTCTTTAAACCGTGACCAGCGCAGGTGGTGCTGGTCGGGCGCAAACACCGGCTCTTCGATGGGTTCGCCGGTGCGGTTGGCTTTGGCCTCTTTAAGGGTGTGCAGCTCGTCGAGCCGTTTGATAAACAGCAAATAGGTGAGCTGCTCGATAACCGACAGCGGATTGGAGATGCCGCCGGACCACATGGTGTCCCAGATTGAATCGACTTTGGATTTGATTTCGCCGGTGATCATCAGTTTCTCTTTAGTAGTTCGAGTTGTTATTCGGGGACACGGCACCTAGCCGTGAGCAGCTCCCGCTAAGTATGACCACTTCGGGCGGCTAGACCAGCCATTCAAAGAGAAT
>QNFC01000318.1 GCA_003645395.1 Gammaproteobacteria bacterium | reverse complement strand
GTCATTGACAGAACGACTGAGCTCAGAATTTTTGTGATGGTCCGAATCATGATTGGCTCCACGATATTCAAGTAAGTGTTAGATGAATTTGGTCACGAACTAGCAGGCTGAGCAATCAGCGAAAAGGTTCTCAGGCGCTGAGCGCCTCGCTGGCTTCATTGCTAATTCGTAGGTGACAACTGTTTACCCTAGGGTAGAAGGGGTTTTTTTGTCAATATGTTTCAAAACCATGTCTCAGGTTGTTCGTTATTCCATTAAGTTATCAATAGCTGCCCTGTGTTATGGCCGCGACTCTACTATAGCCGGCGATTATCAATTAACTTTAGCTCGCCGTACTCGACGTTAATCCCCTGCACCAGAGGTGAGCTTTGGTTCCGCCATGATCCGTCGGCCAGCTGACGGGCAAATGGGATGATCGCTGCTGATAGTGCCTGTGAGGCGGTTCTCGGGACTGCCCCGGGCATGTTGTTCACCGTGAAATGGGTGACGCCATGCTTTCGATAGGTTGGGGCGGAGTAGTCCGTTGGGTGGGTGGTTTCACTGCAGCCACCCTGGTCGACAGCGATATCAACGAGCACCGAACCGGGCTGCATAGCCTGAACCATCTCGTCGGTGATTATCTTCGGAGCCGATGTCCCGGGGATTAGTACCGCTCCAATCACCAGGTCTGCCACGGCGATTTGCTGCAGTATGGCCTCTGGATAAGGGTACTCTGCGGTGATGTTGTCTGCTTGCTGATGCCAGTAGTCGAGACGGTGTGCGTTGATATCCATTACCGTAATTTGGGCACCAAAGGCTGCCGCCAGTCGCGTGGCATTTCCTCCTGCATTACCCACGCCGAGCACGAGAACGCGGCCACGTTCAGCCCCACCGAGCCCCCCTAGCAGTACGCCGCGGCCGCCATTAGTGTGGTGTAGTAACGTGGCACCATTTTGAATGGCAAGCTGCCCGGCGATATTGCTCATCGGTGCCAGAATTGGCAAAAAGCCATCACTGATGACTGTTTCAAAACCGATGGCGGTGCAGCCAATGTCGAGCAGCTGCTGCTGTAAGGCTGGAAGTGCAGCGAGGTGTAAAAAGCAGAATAGCAGGTGGTCAGCACGCAGTAGGGGTATCTCCGCTGTCTGCGGCTCTTTAACCTTAATAATCAGCCGAGCATCGCCAAACAGCGTTTCACGATCAACGATAGTGGCACCGATACGCCGAAAGCTGTCGTCGTCATAGCCGCTCAGCAACCCCGCATTGTGTTCGACCAGCAGCTGATGGCCATCCTTGATTAGTAGTTCACAGGCGTAGGGTATGAGCCCGACACGGCCTTCAAGTGTTTTGGTTTCGAGCGGGATTCCGATTTTCATGTTTCCCTCCGCGTTGGATGCGGTTGAGCAAAAGAAATAGCCTGATTAGGTAGAAGCGGGCCTTTTGCGAGTCGCGATGGCTAGTGATAGAGCGGTCAGTGCTAGCAGAACCAGTACTGTCGATAACAAGTTGGCGCAGGCTTGCCACTGGCTGCCGCCCTCGGCAATCCAGCCGGTTAATGGCGGGCCGAGCAGAATCCCCAATCCCTGACCTGACATGCCCAGGCCGATTATTGGCGCAGCGGCAGATGCTGTTTTGGCCAGTTTGGGTGCTTGAATGAATATTGCAGTGGGGATAATGCCGAGGAAAAACCCATAGCCGGCCAGGGCTGCATAGGTTGTTGCGCCTGTATCCCCGAGGTTAAACAGCGCCTGCGTTAGCAGGAGCATGGTTAATGCCGGCACCATTATTAACTGCCAGGGGGGAACTCCGTGCTTGGCTAGTAGGCCACCGAACAAATTACCGGGAATGATCATTAACGGAATGATGGCGACGAGGGTAGCGGCTGCGGATTCGGTTACTCCCAGTTGGCCGGTGAAATAGAGGGGTAAAAAGGTAAATACGCTGAAAAACTGAAAGCTGAAGCAGGCGAAAGCTATCGCTAACAGCCAGGGAGCGAGCCGTCTTAACGCCGTGATGTCATATGCGCCACGGCTGTTCTGCTGCTCGAACGGTTTTGGCCTCGGTATTAGCAGCCAGGCTAAAGCCGTCGCTGCCGCCGAGAGCAGCCAGAGTGCTCGCCAGCCGCCATAGGTAATCAATATTGGTGATAGCAGCATAATAATAACGCTGCCTACGGGCATCCACAGTGCCCAGACACCCATTGCCATGGCACGATCTTCGTCGCGGGCCAAACTGGCTATCCAGCTGGGAGCGGCCACAGTGAAGAGTACGACCCCTAGCCCTTCCAACGCGCGGCCGGTGAGCATGGTTGGCAAACTGTCGGCAAGCAGCGAGCCTAATGCCGCCAGGGTCATCACCATCAGGCCTGCTTTAACCATGCTTGGCAGGCCAAAACGGGCGCTGAGTTGACCTGCGACCGTGCCAAACAGCAGGGTGGCCAGGTTGCTGATCGACATCAGCCAGCCGATTTGAGCCAGCTCCAGGTGTAGCTCCTGGCGCACAGCCGGTGCGGCAGCGCTGCCTTTAGCGAGCATGATTGCTGCGGCGACCCCAGCGATGAAGATGATGGTAATGGTGCGCCAGTCGGTTGGGTTAGGGCTACCTGGCGGAGGGGGCTGGTTCACCCGATAGCGGCCGCGAGGTGTTGAGCGAGATGGTCGATATCGTCTGCGCTACGCTTTTCGGTGGCGCAGACAAGCAGGCCATTGGTCAGGTCGGTGTAATCTTCTTCAACTGCGAATCCGCCGAGAATACCATTGTCTCGGAGTTGTTGTAGAACGGGTTCGACGGCTGTTGGCAGAGTGAACAAAGTTTCGTGGAATACGCTAGCAGAAAACCGTCGTTCCACCCCGGGAATGGCTAATAGCGCCGCGGTGGTCTGGCGCACTTTCTCGTGACAGCTTAAGGCTACCTGGCGCAGCCCGGTTTTGCCCATAATCGCCATATGCAGCGTGGCAGCGGTGGCCATTAACCCCTGATTAGTGCAGATGTTGGAGGTCGCCTTGCCGCGGCG
>QNFC01000317.1 GCA_003645395.1 Gammaproteobacteria bacterium | reverse complement strand
GTCATTCAGAGGCGAGAAATAGCTGAGTTCAGCGCCCATCTGTTCGAGCAGCTGCAGGTTGGCTGGGTAGACAAAGCAGAAAGCGCTATCGCGGGCGATGCCAATGCGAACCCCGGCGAGTAACTTGGCCTGCACGGGTGCGGCGGTGGTCGGAAATTTTACCGGTGTGATGGGAAGAGTCGCGAGCGCGGTCTGGGCAATTTGATCGGCGCCTGCATTAAGTTTCTGCTCCAGAGTGTCAACTTCATCGGCGAGCTGCAGCCCCAGATGGCGCTCGGGTAACGTTATTTGCTCATCAGTAAAAACTGCGCCCAGCCAGGGAATCGATAATGGCAGACTCTGCTGTAGCATCACCGCGTGACCGGGGCTCGCAACCCGGTTCGCGATTACCCCGGCGATGGTTAGCGCACCTCGGTAGTCTGCAAGCCCTAGCGCTACCGCGCCAAATGTCTGCGCCATGGCTGAGCTATCAATCACCAGCAGCACCGGCAGGCCAAAGGTTTGCGCCAGGTCGGCGCTGCTGGGGTCACCGTCGAACAGGCCCATTACCCCTTCAACCAGGATTAAATCTGCTGTCAGCGATGCCTCGTAGAGCAACTGGCGGCAGGACTCATCGCCAACCATCCAGAGATCAAGTTGATAAACCGGAGAGCCGCTGGCTCTCTCGAGAATGGTCGGGTCGATAAAATCGGCCCCGGTTTTGAACACCCTGACCCGACGCCCCTGCTGACGGTGGTACCGGGCCAGTGCGGCCACTAGCGTGGTTTTGCCTTCGCCAGATGCGGGTGCTGCAATTAGTAGGGCGGGACAGGCGTTGGACGAAGCCATAGAATTTGAAAGTTGCCCTGTCAGTGGGGTGGCTAGTTGGTGTGTTTAGACGATGGTTCGTAAACGGACGTTAGAAGTTACGTTCTTTGGTGCTGGGTTTTTCAATAGCGTTACGCAGCACGCTGCTTCTATTTTCTGGGGTCTATTTCTTGTTTTTTTTCGAGGTCTTTTTTTTGCTTTTTGATTTTGATGGACTGCTAGCAGTCAGTTGCTTTCCAGGATCCCGCGCACGAGCGAGCGCGTCTTCCTGTGCGACAAACTGTTTGATCGCGTAAGCCATTAACCAGGCGCGGGGTCTGTCAAGCTCGTCGGCCATCTCGCCCAACCGCCGTAATGTGTCGTCGTCAAGCCTTACTGAAGTTGCTTGTAGAGGCACTTGATTCTCCAAGGTTCTTTAAGAATCGAGAAATATAGCGAATTTGATGATGAAGCGTAACTTTTCTATTGAGCGGTGACTGGAAAAATAAGCATAATTAGTGCTCCCGTCGCTTCGGCTTGCTACCGTAATTTAGTCGAGGTAGCGGGTCGGTCTGGACTACGATGGGTAACGGTTTTAGCGCGTACACACTACTACCTGAAAAGGAGAGGTTAATGGCCGAGATCATGGGGGTGATTATTCCCGGTTCACTGGCATTCATCATGTTTGGCATGGGAATGGGTCTGGAGGTGGGCGATTTCACCCAGTTGGTCAAGTTTCCGAAAGCGTTTGGCATTGGTCTGGCTGCCCAGGTGCTGCTACTGCCGGTGATTGCTTATGGAGTGATTCAGCTGTTCTCAATGCCGGAGGTATTCGCCGTTGGCCTGTTGGTAATCGCCATGACGCCCGGCGGGGCAGTATCGAATTTGTGGACCTTTGTTGCGGGCGGAGATATTGCGCTCTCGGTGACGTTAACGGCGTTTAGCAGCATGTTGTCGGTAATTACCGTGCCGTTGCTGCTAAATTTTGCGCTGCTGCATTTAATGGGTGAGCAACTTGGTTTGTCGTTGCCGGTGGGCACAACAATGATGCACATCGCAATGATCACGGTTATTCCAGTAACGCTGGGTATGCTGGTGCATGCTCGTTTTACCGAATTTACCCGGCGCATCGACAGGGTGGTCAGAATTCTGTCGGTGACGTTTTTGTTGATTGCCATCGGCGGAATTATCGGTAAAGAAATTGGCACGTTGGGTGAGATGTTGCGTACCTCGGCCGCGCCGATTCTTTTTTATAACGCGCTGGTCATGGGGCTGGGCTTTACGTTAGCCCGGCTGAGCAAACTGCCGCCGAAGCAGGTGATTACTATTTCCGTTGAGGTGGGTATTCAGAACGTAATTTTGAGTGCCACTCTGGCAGCCGCGCCGCAATTTCTGGGTCGTACCGATATCGGCCTGGTGCCGAGTATGTATGGTTTCACCATGAGTTTGATGGTGTTGATCTTCATCGGCCTGATTAAGTTTTTCCCAGGCATATTGGGGCAGGCAGCCAATCCACGGCAGCAGCCGGCGTAATGCTGGCGCGCCTGTCGGTAGCAAATCGATGATCTCAACTATATATATCGAGCAGGCGATAGCTGACCACCCAAGGCTGACATCGCTGCTTGAACGTTACCCTAAAGCAGCGCAGGTGAGTTGTGAACGCTATGGCGAGGTCTTTAACCGTAAAGCACAGAATTTTCGGCTGCAAAAACTCAAACCGTCATTGATCGCCGCGCGCAAACATCAGGGCCGATTGTTGCCGTCGCCACCGGAGTATCGAATTGGCGAGGGCGCCGGTTATTATTTTTCCCACTTGCTTAATTGCCTGTATGACTGTCGTTACTGTTTTTTGCAGGGCATGTATCGCAGCGCCCACTACGTGTGGTTTTTAAACTACGAGGAGTTTGCGCAGGATATTCGAGAGCTGGTTGCACAAGGGCCCAGTTGGTTCTATTCCGGATATGACTGCGACAGCCTGGCGCTGGATCCGGTGACCGGATTCGCAGACTTTGCGCTGGATCTGTTTGCCGACCTGCCGGCCCACGCGAGGTTAGAACTGCGCACCAAAAGCACACAAATTCGCAGCCTTCTGGCGCGCGAGCCGCTACAAAATGTGGTCACTGCTTTTAGTTTTACCCCCGCAGCGGTAGGCAATGCCCTTGAGTTGAAAGTGCCTGCAATTGAGAAAAGAGTGGCGGCGATGGTGAAACTG
>QNFC01000316.1 GCA_003645395.1 Gammaproteobacteria bacterium | reverse complement strand
TCAGGTCTATCACCCAACAAACGCTTGCCGGTGAAGCAACCAATTTTGAATGGCGTTACGTGGGGGCCGACGGTTCGGAGATCATCGCAGAAGTAACGCTACAGGCACTGCGTGGCAACGAGCAGCGGCTACGTGCAACTGTTATTGATATTACTGAGCGGCGCAAACTTGAAGCTCAGTTAATGCAGGCGCAAAAAATGGAGAGCGTCGGGCAGCTGGCCGGCGGTATTGCCCATGACTTTAACAATCTGCTGCAGGGCATTCTTGGCTTTTCCGACCTCTTGCTTGAAAACCCTGATAGCACTGACACGCAGCGCCATCAATTGCGCCATATTCACAACGCTGCAACCCGTGCAGCGACGCTCACCCACCAGCTACTGGCCTTCAGCCGCCGCCAGGTGCTCAACAAAAAACCTGTGGACATCAATAAGCTTATCGAATCAAGCGGCGAAATGGTTAAGCGACTGTTCGGCAGCCATATCAGGTTTGATTTCATCCCTGGACGAGACCTTGGCACTGTTTACAGCGACCCGGTTCAACTAGAGCAAATAATGCTCAACCTGTTTCTCAATGCCCGCGATGCCATGCCAACCGGTGGCGTCTTAACGGTAGAGACCGAAAACGTACTGATCACCGACGAATTTTGCGCCACTCACCCCTGGGCCAGGCCCGGTCGTTACGTGCTGACCAGCATTAGTGACAACGGCAAGGGTATAGAAAGCAGCATTCTGGACCATATCTTCGAGCCCTTTTTTACCACCAAAGAGGCAGGCGGTAGCGGCCTCGGACTGGCGATGGTCTATGGCATCGTCAAACAGCACGACGGCATGATTCAGGCTTATAGCGAACCTGGGCTGGGCACCACCTTCAAGGTTTATCTACCACTCTATGAACGACCTGCCACCGCAGTTGGCCCCAAAATAGCTGAACCGATTGAAGGCGGCCGTGAAACGATTTTGGTTGCCGAAGATAACCCGGCAATACTCGAACTGGCTAAAATAGTGCTGGAGCAGGTTGGCTACCAGGTCATCACGGCTACAGACGGTCAGCAGGCGGTCGATATTTATCGGTCGCAAGGCGATGACATCGACCTGTTATTGCTCGATGTCATCATGCCGATAAAAGGTGGCAAACAAGCCTACGAAGAGATTCAGGACCTCAACGCAGATGTCCGCGCACTTTTCAGTAGCGGCTACTCGACTAGCGGAATTCACACCAATTTTGTACTAACCGAAGGGCTCCAGTTGATTCAAAAACCCTATACGCCATCAGCGCTACTGCGGCAGGTGCGCAATTTACTTGACCAGGAATAAACGGCCGCAGAGCTGTATTGCGGAACCCTAAAAAATGGATAACGGTTGTATTTTTTGCCAGATCGTCGCCGGCACGGCCCCCGCCGCCAAAGTGTTTGAAGATGATCAAACCCTGGCGTTTCTCGATATCAATCCAATCAACCCGGGTCATTGCCTGGTGATTCCAAAAACCCACCATGAAAATTTGTTTACCATGGACCGGCACACCTACCAGGCGGTTGCCAGCACAACCCTGCTGATTGCGCAGGCGATACAGCAAAGTCTGCAGCCGGCCGGGATGAATATTTTTCAGGCTAACGGCGAGGAAGCCGGTCAAACGGTGTTCCACCTTCATAACCATATCTTGCCGCGACTGGAAAACGACAACCTGCGGGTAGAAGTTCACGGCATGCAAACCGCTAAACCTGACCAGCTATTAAGCATCGCAGCGACCATTCAGACAGCGGTGCAATCCTGACCCAGCGCCCGTTGCCCCGCAGCTGCTCCCGGTGATCAGCCATTTGATAGCCCATGACACCCGCATGCGGTTTCGCCGTATCCTCAACCTCGCCCTGCCTATTATTGCGGCCATGGTTTCGCAGAGCCTGCTTAATCTGGTCGATATCGGCATGGTGGGCCAGCTCGGCAACGCTCCGCTGGCAGCAGTAGGACTGAGCAGCTTCACGCTGTTCACTTTTCAATCCCTGATTCTTGGTCTCTCGGCCGGGGTACAGGCCATGGCCGCGCGCCGTAAAGGCCAGGGACGAATCGATGAAACGGCTGTCGTTCTCAACGGCGGGTTATTGCTCGCGCTACTGACTGCACCGCTGCTATCGATTGTTTTAATCGCGATTGCTCCGCTAATCATGCCGCTGCTCAGTGAAGACCCCACGGTGGTCACGGTGGCTATTCCCTATTTTCAGGTACGCGCAGCCGCAGCCCTGTTTCTTTGCTTTAACTACTGCTTTCGCGGCTACTGGAACGCAGTCGATCTTTCGCGGCTCTACATGTGGACTCTGCTGCTGATTCACGGCACCAATATTTTGCTCAATTACATCCTTATATTTGGTCATTTTGGCGCGCCTGCGATGGGCGCGACCGGGGCCGGCGTGGCCTCCAGCATTGCGATGATAGTCGGCACGCTCTGCTACTTTGTGCTCGCTTACCGCCACGCCCGACCGGCGGGATTCCTGAAAAAACTGCCGCTGCGCCACGAACTACTGACGCTGATCCGCCAGTCGCTACCCACCGGCATCAGCCAGATGTCGGTGATGGCAGGCAATGTGGTGCTCTACTGGATTCTTGGCAGGGTTGGTACCGCAGAGCTGGCCGCCGCCAGCGTGTTGCTGAATATCACCACCGTGGCGATTCTGCCAGGGTTTGGCCTGGCGATTGGCTGCGCAACGCTTGTAGGTCAGGCATTGGGACGGGGTGACCCCAAAGACGCCGAGCGCTGGGTTCGCGAAAGCATGCTAATCGGAACCATTTCACTGGGCCTGCTCGGTAGCCCCATGTGGCTGCTACCCGGTCCTATACTTAGTTTGTTTATTAATAATCCGGACACAGTAAAACTTGCCATAATCCCGATGCAAATCATTGGCGTGACAGTAATGCTCGAAGGCGTTAAACGGGTCTATCAACACGCGCTACTGGGCGCCGGTGATCCGCGCCGGCCGATGCAGATACAACTAACCACTCAGTGGCTGCTTTT
>QNFC01000315.1 GCA_003645395.1 Gammaproteobacteria bacterium | reverse complement strand
GCCCATCCAGCTCAGCATTAGCCAATGTAAAGGGCACGTTCATCCGTGAACGACTGGCTACCTCGGTAGGGCACTGATAAAAATCACTGTCATCAATGGCCTGATAAAGCACGTTGGATTTCCGCACGTTACGCGCTTCAACCTCTGTCAGCCCCCCTTCCGCCAGCAATTTTTTGAACACCAGCCCGGCAACGTAAATCGCAAAAGTAGGCGGGGTGTTGTAGCAGGAGTCTGCATCGGCCTGCGGCAGGTAATCCATCATTGTTGGGGTTTGCGAACGGGCATTACCCAGCAGATCCTCACGAACAATAACGATAGCCATACCTGCGGGACCGATATTTTTTTGAGCGCCTGCATAAATCAATCCAAACTTCGATACATCAACGGATCGAGAGAGAATATTGCTGGATGCGTCACAGACCAGCGGTACATCGCTAGCATCGGGAACGTAATGAAATTCAGTACCAAAAATAGTGTTGTTGCCAGTGTAATGCAGGTAGGCAGCATCACTGTTCAACTCAAGCTCGGATTGGGCCGGCACCCGGCTGAAGTTCACGTCGGAGCTATCCGCTACCACACTGACGTCGCAAAAACGCTTAGCCTCGGCAATCGCCTTTTTGGACCAGCTGCCAGTGTTAACGTAATCCGCCTGCTGTTTTTCACCCAGTAAATTGAGCGGCACCATGCTGAACTGAGCACTCGCACCACCTTGCAAAAACAAAATTTTATAGTTTGCGGGCACTTCTAGCAACTGGCGTAAATCCACCTCGGCCTGTTCAAGAATTGACACGAAGGCTTTACCGCGATGACTCATTTCCATCACCGACATGCCTTCATCCTGCCATTCCAGCATCTCATCACGAACTTGCTCAAGCACTGCTTTGGGCAGGGTGGCCGGTCCAGCACTGAAATTAAACACTCGCGACATTATTACTACTCCAAAAATTTGACAGTGGATCCTCTCCACTCGAATTTACTCACCGAGAATCGGCAGGCTATTTTATAAATAGCACGGCAACTGCACCCACCAAGACAGATAACCAACAAGACGACTCCACAGAAAATGCTGGCGGCACAGCCAGATCTACTTTTAGCGAAACCGGCGCTTTATTTTTTATCCAACCACCGCGCCTGAGCGATTGAAGAGAAACAGTCAAAAAGGAAAACAAGGCCCTAAGAAAACCCTAACTATTCAACCGGGGAGAACTCACCAGCATTATCATTATCGGCATCATCCTCATCAATATCACCGCCCTCCACCAGTGCCATACCCACCAGGAGCTCACCTTTAGATAAGCCAATCAGAGTGACGCCCTGAGTATTCCTGCCCAGCACCGAAATACTCTCAACCGGTGTGCGAATTAGTGTTCCGGCATTAGTGATCAGCATCACCTGATCATCTTCTTTTACTGGCAGCGCCGCCACTAGCGCACCGTTGCGATCGGAGGTTTGAATCGCAATCACACCCTGACCACCACGACCGTAGCGCGGGTAATCGTCAATCTCAGTACGTTTTCCAAACCCGTTTTCGGTGGCAGTGAGGATAGTCCCGCTACCGGCAATAATCTGGGTAATAACCTTTTGCCCAGGCTTAAGAGTAATGCCCTTGACCCCCCGCGCAGTCCGTCCCATCGAACGAACAACCGTCTCAGAGAACCGCAGCACTTTCCCTGCATCAGTAAACAGCATCACATCATCATCACCGTTAGTGATATTCACGCCGATCAGATGATCACCCTCGCGCAAATCAACCGCAATAATGCCGTTGCTACGCGGGCGAGAGAAATTTGTTAGCGCCGTCTTTTTCACTACGCCCTGCTCAGTGGCAAAAAATAGAAATTTATCCTCATCGTAACCGCGTAGCGGCAGCGCAGCATTGATACGCTCGCCTTCATCTAGCGACAACAGATTAACCATCGGCCGACCACGACCACCATGCCCAGCCTTGGGCAGCGAATAAACTTTGCACCAATAAGCCTTGCCCGCGTTAGAGAAGCAAAGCACAGTGTCATGGGTGCTGGCGACAAACATCTGATCGACCACATCTTCGTCTTTAACCTTGGTCGCCGATCGACCTCGACCACCGCGCCGCTGGGTACGGTACTCCTCCACAGGCTGGCTTTTGATGTAACCCTCCCTCGACACGGTAACCACCACATCTTCCTCGGTAATCATGTCTTCCAAACTCATGCTTAGCTTCTGCTGGCGGATCACCGTGCGCCGTGGGTCACCGTATTGATCGCGCACAGCAACAAGTTCTTCGCGGATCACTTCCAACAACCGTTGATCACTGCCAAGAATTTTTAGCAATTCGGCTATCTGCTCCAGCAACTCAACATATTCGTCACGGATTTTCTCCTGCTCTAACCCGGTCAAACGGTGCAGGCGCATATCAAGAATCGCCTGTGCCTGGCGCGGCGACAATCGATAGCCATCAGACTTCAGACCATACTGCTCGCCTTCTGCTTCACCGACACCGGCATTTTCACCGGCACGCTCCAGCAGTGCGGCGACTGGACCCGGTTCCCATGTCGCATCCAGCAGTCGGGATTTCGCCTCTTCGCTGCTTTTTGACTCACGAATCAGCAAAATCGCCCTATCGATATTAGCCAGCGCAACGGCCAAGCCTTCCAGAACGTGAGCACGATCCCGCGCCTTGCGCAGTTCAAACAGGGTGCGCCGACTGACCACTTCACGGCGGTGGGCCACAAATGCACTGAGGATTTGCAGCAGCGAAAGCAGCTCAGGCTTACCATTAACCAACGCCACCATGTTGATACCAAACACCGACTGCATGGTCGTTTGCCGGTAGAGATTATTCAGCACCACCTCACCAACTTCGCCGCGACGCAGTTCGATCACCGCCCGCATACCATCTTTATCCGACTCGTCACGTATTTCGCGAATGCCTTCGAGCTTTTTCTCTTTCACTAGCTCGGCAATTTTTTCCAGCAAATTCGCCTTATTTACCTGGTAGGGCAGCTCGTGGATCACGATTGCTTCGTTTTC
>QNFC01000314.1 GCA_003645395.1 Gammaproteobacteria bacterium | reverse complement strand
TTACTGGATGGCATTGTCTGGCCTAAAGTCGAAAACGCCGAGGAGATGCGCTGGCTCTGTGATCTGCTTACCAGTTTAGAGCAGCACCTGGGGCTACCCGCAAACAGCATCTGGCTACAGTTTCTGGTGGAATCTGCCAGTGCGCTGGAGCAGCTCGACAAAATTGTCGACATTGCCCGGCCCCGACTCTGCGGGATTATCTGGGGGGCGGCGGATTACGCGGCGGACGTGGGGTTGCACGAGTGGGCCAACGATCATCCCCTGTTTGACTGGGCACGCGCGGTGATCGTTAACGCCGCCGGAGCAGCCGGGGTGCCGGCCATCGATGCAATGACCTTCAATTACCCAACACCGCTGCATCGTGGCGACAATCTTAATGACCAGCAGCGCGCAGCGAACCGGGAGAAAATTCTTACTGCCTTGGCAGAAGTCTACGCTGATGCTATTCATGGCAAAAATTTAGGCATGAGCGGCAAGTGGGTAGGTCACCCTGGCCAATTGTTAATGGTGCAGGCTGCCTATCTTGAACATGGTGGCGACGAAGAATTGCAAAGAGCTCTGAATGCACTTGAAAGCTATCGAATCAGTGTAGAGCAGGGCCACGGCGCCACCATCATTGGCGAAGGTGACAACGCGAAAATGGCCGACCGGGCCACCGACCGCGACCTGCGCAGTCGCTTACGGCGCTACGCCGCACTTGGGTTGCTGGCTGCGGATGTTGCCCACAACGCTGGCCTCATTAGTGGGCAGGAGCTTATCGAACTGATGTCCAGCACGGAAGCTGGTTCATAAATTGAGAGTATTAGGAATGGACCCCAACTGGGTAGAAAGCGCCCTCGAGCAGTTTTTACAAATTTTTACTCAACGCCTGGCTGACGTTACCGGCGGAGCAAAAGGCATTGATAATCAGCAGGTAGCGACCCGTCAGCTAGCCCAGTTAGCAACCGCTCTTGAGGCTGCGCGCAGCCTGCAGACCTACGCCGACAATCACCCTGAAAACGGTCGTGAGCAGCAGCAACTGATCGCTCGGCTCTGCTGGCATGAATCGTTGCTCGCGGCCCGGTCCACCGCCGACCGCTTTCACCGGTCCCTGCAGCTTGAAGAGGGTGATCTTGATAGCACGGAAACGACCCGGCGGCTGCGTAATTTTGATAGTGAAGAGGCTTACCGAGAAATTGGCGCAGCGTTAGTTGCCGATGGCATGGAGTTGGCACCGTACCTTCCTGATGACGAACCTTTAATACAGGATTTACTGGCCACCACTCGACGTTTCGCGCAGAAACAGGTGCTACCGGTGGCTCAGGAGATCCACCGCCGGGACCTGCTGGTGCCGGAAACCATTGTTAGCGGCATGGCCGAACTGGGCTTGTTTGGAGCCTCTATTCCGGAACAATACGGCGGGGTAGGGCTGGGCAACCTGCCGATGATACTGATAACGGAAGAGTTATCAGCGGCGAGTTTGCCTGCTGCAGGTAGTTTAATCACTCGCCCCGAAGTGCTGGCCAAAGCGCTGCTGGTTGGCGGCACTGAAGAGCAAAAAATTCGCTTGTTGCCCCCGGTTGCACAGGGTGAATTGATGGTCGCCGTGGCGGTGACCGAACCCGATACCGGGTCCGATGTAGCCCATCTTCGCTGCCAGGCTACGCAGGGAGAAATTGATGGTAAAGCGGGCTGGTTGATTAGCGGCAGTAAAGCCTGGTGTACTTTTTCTGGTCGAGCAGATCTGCTGGCACTGCTCGTTCGAACTGAACCTGATTCGGCCGTCGGTCATCGCGGGTTATCACTATTTGTGGTTGAAAAAGAGTCGTTCACGGGGCACGAATTCACAATTAATCAACCCGAAGGCGGCCGCCTGACTGGCAAGGCAGACGACACTATGGGCTACCGGGGAATGCATTCGTTTACGCTGTATTTCGAGAACTATTTTGTACCGGCTGAAAATCTTATCGGCGGTGAAGCAGGCCTCGGAAAAGGCTTTTATTTTCAAATGGCCGGGTTTGCCGGTGGCCGCTTGCAAACCGGTGGTCGCGCAATTGGGCTGGCACGGGCCAGCCTGCAAGCAGCGCTTGATTACAGCTTGCAGCGCAAGCAATTTGGCCAGCCTCTAGCCAACTTCCAAAATAGTCACTACCAGCTGGGTAAAATGATGGTCGAGCTGCAGGCTGCTCGTCAGCTCACCTATCGCGCCGCCAGGGCGATGGACGACGGTGGCCAGCAGGCTGAACTGCTCGCCGGCATGGCCAAGCTGCGCGCCTGTCGCGTGGCTGTAGAGGTTAGCCAGGCCGCACAGTTAATGCACGGCGGTTGGGGCTACGCAGAAGAGTTTCCTATCGCCCGCTATGTGGCCGATGCATTGGTACTGCCCATTTTTGAGGGTGTCGAACCGATACTGGAGATGAAGGTAATTGGTCGGCAGCTGCTACTTAACGCGGCGACAGCCAGCCAATGAGTGAACCGGAAGGGAATAAATTGAAAGGGGCACTCGATGGCTTGCGGGTGATTGACCTCACCCAGGTACTAGCCGGCCCCTTTTGCACGATGATGCTGGCCGATCATGGTGCCGAGGTGATCAAAATAGAGCCCCCGCAGGGGGATTCTGCGCGCCGCTTTCCGCCTTTTCCCGATGATGACCACACCCACGAATTTGGCGGTTATTTTCAGAGTATCAATCGCAATAAAAAGAGCGTGGTGCTTGATCTTAAAACAGAGCAGGGTCGCGGTCATTTACGCGCACTGGTGGGCAACGCCAATATTCTGGTAGAAAATTACCGCGCCGGCGTGATGGAGAAACTGGGGCTTAGTTACGAGAGCCTGGCAGAGATAAATCCGCGACTGGTTTACGGGGCTATCCGCGGTTTTGGCGATCCTCGCAGCGGCGAGAGTCCGTATAACGAATGGCCCGCCTACGACGTCGTTTCTCAGGCAGTCGGCGGATTGATGGGCATTACCGGGCCAGGCGTCAACCAGCCGATGAAAGTGGGCCCAGGTGTTGGCGATATCGTGCCGGCA
>QNFC01000313.1 GCA_003645395.1 Gammaproteobacteria bacterium | reverse complement strand
GGTGCTCGGGTCGATTTTCCCGGCGGCCCTTATTACTGCTACACCTTTTCCGAAGAGCTGGTTAAGGGCTGGAACTGGGCAGAATCACAACCCGACCAGAAAGACGTATTAGCCTATATGGATTACGTCGCCGACCAGCTAGATCTACGCCGAGATATTCAGCTCGATACCTGGGTGACGGATGCACGATTCAATGAAACCACTCAGCGCTGGGTTATCGAAACTGACCAGGGTGAAACCGTCTCCGCCCAGTTCATGATCTGCGCCGTCGGCACTCTGTCTGCGGCCCACAAACCGGATATTCCCGGCTTCGATGATTTTGCCGGTGAGTGTTACCACACCGGTGGCTGGCCGAATGAAGGCGTTGATTTTGCCGGCAAGCGGGTGGGAGTGATCGGTACCGGTTCATCCGGTGTGCAGTCGATCCCCATCATTGCTCGCGAAGCTGATCAGCTGACGGTGTTCCAACGCACACCCCAGTACACCATTCCGGCAAAAAACCATCCGCTGGATGAGGCGTTCATCAACCACACCCAGCAGAACTGGCCAGAAATACGCGATCAAATGATCGCCTCGCCGTTTGGTGCCCCAATTGTGCCGGGTGAGCACTCCGCACTGGAGTACACCGAAGATGAGCGCAACGCGGTTTATGAAGAGCTCTGGCAGAAAGGTGGCTTCGCCGTCGCCTTCAACAGCTATAGCGATATTTTGACGAACAAGGAGGCGAATTTTTCATTAGCCGAGTTCGTGCGCTCAAAAATTCGCGCCACCGTAAAAGATCCGGTAACTGCCGAAAAACTATTGCCGGATTACTACATAGGCACCAAACGGCTGATTCTCGACACTGGTTATCACGAGACCTATAACCGCGATAACGTCACCCTGGTTGACCTCAAGGCTGACCCAATCGAACGCATTACTGCTAGTGGAGTACGTACCGCCAGCGGCGATGAGTACCCACTCGATATTCTGATACTGGCCACCGGATACGATGCGGTAACCGGCGCAATGCAGCGGCTAAACCCGAAAGGCCGCAACGGCATTAGTCTTAACGAAGAGTGGGCAGACCGTTTTAATACTTACCTGGGCATGACCATTCCGCAGTTTCCCAACCTGTTTATGATTCACGGCCCGGAAACCCCCTCGGTGCTCTACAACATGCCATTGGGGGCTGAACTGGAAGCCGAGTGGATCCGCGACTGCATCGGCCATCTTCGCGAAGAAAGTCTGGGCACGATTGAACCGGCTAAGGGTGTTGAAAAGGGCTGGGGCGATGAGGTATTGGAGATTGCCAATGAAACACTATTTCCGCTCACGGACTCCTGGTACACAGGAGCAAACATACCCGGCAAACACAGGCAGTTCGCGGTTCACCTCGGCGGTCCCCTGTTTTTTCAACGGCTGACGGAAGTAGCCGAAAATGACTATGAGGGTTTCGTTCTGCAGGAGTAGATGCAGCCTATAAATGGTCCTGAAAAAGGAACCCGCACGAGGGGTTCCTTTTTTTGTCAGTAGGTAATTAGCGTACGGGTGGAAATGGTAATTGTTGCGCCACTGATCCCTGTGGCAAACCACACCAGCACTGGTTTGGAAAAGTCTGATGTTTGAAATATTCACTCAACTGGCAGATTGGCTAACCTATTCAATTTTAAAGTTGTCGCCCGAGTCAAAACTGGGCGACGCAGCGCACTTCTTTATTGAAGATGTCAGTAAAATTTTCGCACTGCTGCTTGTGATGATTTATTTCATTGCTCTGTTAAGAGCATCCTTGAATGTCGAAAAAGTTCGGGATTTCCTGGCAACCAGGCATCGGGGTATTGGCTACGTGCTGGGGTCTGGTTTCGGTGCAATTACGCCATTTTGTTCCTGCTCCAGTATTCCAGTATTTCTGGGGTTTACGTCGGCGGGAATACCGGTAGGCATCACCATGGCGTTTCTGCTGACCTCTCCGCTGATTAACGAAGTAGCCGTACTCTTACTGCTAAGCCTGCTGGGCTGGCAATTTACTGTGCTGTATGTGGCAGTGGGTATGGCGGTAGGCATTCTAGGCGGCGTATTTCTCGATGCGATTAAAGCGGAGCGCTGGTTACAGTCTTTTGCCGCCAAAGCCCTACACCAAGCGCAAAATCAAAACCCATCGGTAGCAATAATTCAACCTGAGTTGAAACGACTATCTCTTCCACAACGCCACCAGTTTGCCAAAGACGAAACGTTGGAGATTTTTGCTCGGGTGTGGAAATGGGTCTTTGTTGGTGTTGGGCTTGGTGCTGCTTTACATGGCTTTATACCCGATGGTTTGATCGAAGCCCGTCTGGGGGATGGCCAATGGTGGTCTGTGCCCGCTGCGGTCTTGCTGGGTATTCCGCTTTACTCCAATGCCACCGGTGTTATTCCGGTGATGGAAAGTTTAATCGTCAACGGTTTGCCCGTAGGGACCACGTTAGCCTTTTGCATGAGTACAGTCGCTGCCAGCTTCCCGGAATTCGTACTACTTAAGCAAGTGATGCAGTGGCGTTTACTGGCCACCGTCTTCATCATGCTACTGGTGGCGTTTACTCTGATTGGTTGGATATTTAATGCATTCACTCCTTTTTTGTGAGGTTCTGTTATGAAAAACATCATCGTGTTAGGGAGCGGTTGCGCCAGGTGCATAAAGACCGCAGAACTAATTGATAAAATTGCCCAGGAGCAGAGTGCAGAGGTAACAGTTTCCAAAGAAACCAACCCGGAGACCATCATGTCTTATGGCGTCATGAGCACACCTGCAGTTGTGATTGACAATGCGTTGGTCCATTCTGGATCAATTCCGAACCGCAATCAGATTGAAGCCTGGTTAAATCAAGGATGAGGCAGAACTCGAATGGTGCACTTCCAACTGCAATCCGCCTCCCCTCAGCGGCCTTACAATGGAGTGAAAAGTAACCGGCGCTCTTCGCTAAAGACCCATGAGCCCACGATAGCCCTTCCAGAATCCTCGGATCGGGTTTTCATCAAAGCCCATGTGCTCAAGACT
>QNFC01000312.1 GCA_003645395.1 Gammaproteobacteria bacterium | reverse complement strand
GCGTTTCCCAATACGTAGCGAGAAATTCGTTCGAAATCAAAATGTGGGAACACCCATTCCCTTACTTTTATATAAAGCTCACTCGGGTCCTCAGCGTAAAGATCCCGGTTCTCGCGAACATCGGCCAGTACAGTTTCGGCAGTGACTCGAATCAGCTCATCTGCATCAAGATTGGCAGAAATTGTTAATTGCTGAGCCTCCTCTTCACCAGCGGCACCAACGATCACAGCATAAACCTTCTCCTCCGCCGCGAACAAAGTAGTTGGCACCAACGCCGTGAACATTACCAACCCTACTAGAGGCATACCGCATCGCATCCATCGTCCAATGCCAGTGCCCTGACAGAAATCACCCCAAACCATCACCGCTCTCCATTAATCGGTTTACTATTCATAACTCATACCCAACGACTTAACTCACGAGGAGCATCCTAAAATCTCGACGACTGAGACCCTCATGGGCGTCCAATTATCGCACCTAATCAAAACTTTGCTACCAACCTTGTTGCAGCCCACTGCCCAGCAGGCAACTGAAGCGATTCTCAGCGCGGTCCCTAAGACCAGTCGTGCACTCATTAGCGACCACCTTACTGATTTAATTAGGGTAAACGCCTATAGCCCCTGGTTAAGACAAACCCTGGCAAAAGATCCCGCGCGATTTATAACCTGGCTAAAGGGAAATAGTTTTGGGCTAAAACTGCAGCCAGAAACCCTGCGCGCTGAAGTGTGCGCTGCCACACAGAGCTGTGAAACAGTGGAAGAGTTAAAACATGCTCTGTGCACGATTCACCTCAGGGAAGAGGTCATCATCGCCTGGCGGGATCTGAATAGCATCGCTGACCTGAAAGAAAACCTCCAGCACATTTCCCAATTGGCCGAAATCATGGTCACGGCGGGGCTAACCTGGCTTACACAATGGCTGGTTGAAAAACATGGCATGCCTATCGGCGAACTGACCGCAAAGCCTACACAGCTGGCCCTGATAGCGATGGGCAAACTTGGCGGGGGAGAACTGAATTTTCACTCCGACATCGACCTTATTGCCGTTTATGGTGAAGCCGGAGAGACCAATGGCGCCCAGCCATTAGCTAATCAAGAATTTTTTACCCGCCTGATCCGAGCCTTAGTCGATTTACTGCAGACCCCTGGCGAGGATGGTCGACTCTATAACGTCGACCTACGGTTAAGACCTTTTGGTGATGGCGGCGCGCTAGTCGCCAGCGGCGACGCGTTAGAAGCTTATTACACCCGTCACGGCCGTGAGTGGGAACGCTACGCGCTAATCAAAGCCAGGCCGGTCGCCGGCGACATTGCTTTCGGCAACCAGTTACTTTGCAACCTATCCCCTTTTATCTACCGGCGCTATCTGGATTACGGTGCCTTTCAGAGCCTGCGAGAGCTAAAACATGAAATTGATCGGCAAGTAAAGCGCAAGTCCCGACAATACGACGTCAAGCTTGGCCGCGGCGGCATCCGCGAAATAGAGTTCATCGCCCAAACCTTTCAACTCGTTCACGGCGGTCGCGATAATGCGCTTCGCCTGCAAGCCTTAGCAACCGTTCTTCCGCGGCTGGAACAACGAGGCGACATTAGTTCTGCTGAACGGGAAATGCTGGTCGATGCCTATCGGTTTTTGCGGCGAAGTGAACATCGCATTCAAATGCTTCATCACCAACAGCAGCATCAGCTGCCTAGTGATGAAACCGACATGCTGCGCCTGGCATCTTCCATGGGGTTCACCAGCACCACTGACTACCTCGCGGCACTGAAGGTGATAACCGATAGCGTAGCAATACTCTTTGGTGATCTATTAGCCACAGAAACCATTCCTTCAACCGACTCAGCGGGTTCTAAATTTACTGCGTTATGGGAACAGCCACTGACACAGGAAAGCGTCATTCCCCTGCTTGAGCAACTCGGCTTTAGCGACACCGAAGCGGCCTGCCAACAATTGCTGGCGCTACAGAAATCCCGCAACCACAAGGCCGCATCTGCGCTTGCTCAACGGCGCCTGCAGCGACTACTGCCTAATTTGCTCGCCGTCTGCGCGAAACAGAATCAGGCCGACGCTGCGCTTGGTGGAACCCTGCGCTTGCTAGACACTATCCTGCGTCGTTCTGCCTATCTTTCCCTGCTCTACGAAAACCCAACTGCGTTGCATCGTCTCTGCCAGCTCTGCGCGGCGGGCGAGTGGATTACCGACTGGCTCTGTCAGCATCCGGTATTGCTTGATGACCTGATCGATAGCCGCTCATTCGCCCAGCGACCGACCCGGCAGAACCTGGCTGCCCAGTTCAACCGGGCGGTCGTTCAGGGTGACGATGACCTCGAACAACAAATGAACCGGCTTCGTGACCAACGCAACGGAGCGCTGCTCCGCGCTGCCATGTTAGACATTAACCCCAACACAAAGAGTGGTGATTTACTCACTGAAATTGCCGAACTGGTACTGGATAATTGCCTTCGCCTGGCATGGCAACAACTAGTTTCTCGTTATGGACCGCCCCCACCCACCGTGTACCCTGCTAACGCAAAAACCCCGGGAATGTTAGTGGTTGGCTACGGCAAACTAGGTGCTAAGGAACTCAGCTACCGGTCTGATCTCGACCTGGTGTTACTACGACCCGACTGCGATGCCGACCAGCTTACGGTAGGGCACGAACCCACCCCGCTTCACCGGTTCTACAACCGCGTATCTCAACGGTTACTCCAGTTGTTAAGCACGCAGACCACCTCCGGCCGACTCTATGAAGTGGACATTCGTCTGCGTCCCAGCGGCAATGCCGGTCCCATCGTTAGTGACTTGCAAAGTTTTAAACACTACCAGCTTCACCAGGCCCAGACCTGGGAACACCAGGCACTGGTTCATTCACGGCCCATCACCGGCGATACCACCCTGCATGAGGCGTTTACCTATATTCGCAAGGAGACTCTCAGTTTACGCCGCAACCGCCATGAACTCGCTACGGCGATCATTGATATGCGCAGTCGGGTGGACGAAGAGAAAACCATTG
>QNFC01000311.1 GCA_003645395.1 Gammaproteobacteria bacterium | reverse complement strand
CTTAACTAACCACATCTTTTTAGCAGACGCAACACATTAACAAGTTTAACGGAGTTTTACATGAGAATTACAAGTTATCGACGACCTACAACCTTGTTCGATCACACACAGAAAGAGATGAGCGATCGGTTGAATAGTGGCAACTTGAGTGCCCAAAACTGGGCGCCAGCAGTGGATATCAAGGAGACTGATGCTGCCTATGAGATTCACGCTGACCTACCTGGGGTGCTACCTGATGATATTGAGATCACCCTGGAAAATGGTGAACTAACTATTCAGGGCAGCCGCGAATCCAGTAAAGAAGAAACGCAGGATGACTACAAACGGATTGAGCGTTTTAGTGGCAATTTTTTGCGCCGTTTCACCCTGCCCGAGCTGGCTGACGCAGAGAACATTTCCGCTACGACCAAAGAGGGTGTGCTGGAGCTGGTAATTCCAAAGATAGAAAAGGCGAAACAGAAGAAAATAACGGTTGAACGCTGCGCAGCGTAACCCCCTCTGCAACTACCTGAATGTGGGCCAATAAACCCAATTTGAACTATTCAGCTGAAATCACCTGTAACTGTTTAGCCCTCGTAAAAAGACCCGGCCGGAGAATCTGCCGCCGGGTCTTTTTCTATATGGGTGTCAATTTTTAGTTGTGACCTACTTCGCTATTTTAGCCCTGGCGATCGCCCGTCGCTCTAACCACCAGCCATATTGGTGCGGCCACTCACTAAAGGCATCATCTGCACCCAGCTGCTGGGCCGCGTGACGCGGCCAATAGGGGTTATAAAGCGCCTCGCGGGCAATCGATATCAGGTCAGCATCGCCATCCTGGAGTATTTTTTCTGCCTGATCGGCATCGGTGATTAACCCGACTGCCTGGGTGGCAATGTCAGCCTCACGGCGGACCTGTTCGGCGATATACACCTGAAAACCGGGCCCACGGGGAAGTCCTCTGGCAACCGGCGAGGTGGCTGCGGCGATACCGCCGGAGGAACAATCAATCACATCAACGCCGACTTTTTTTAGTTCTTTAGCCAGTGCTACTGAGTCCTCGACCTCCCAACCACCCTCGGCACCATCCACCCCGGATACGCGAAAAAATAGTGGCTTGTCATCCGGCCAGTTAGCGCGAATGGCTGCGGCCACCCGTATGGGGAGACGCATTCGATTTTCCCGTGAGCCACCGTATTCATCGTCGCGCAAATTCGATAACGGCGAGTAAAAGCTATGAATTAAATAACCATGGCCGCCGTGTATTTCAATCAGGTCAAATCCAGCTTTATGGGCGCGGATGGTTGCCGCTGCAAAGTCATCGACCAGTTCATCAATCTGCGCGACGGTCATTGCATGGGGAACCATGAATTCGTCACCGGTGGGGACCTCACTGGGGGCAACAATATCCCAGGGCAACTCACCCCGGGCGGCATCGGTTTGGTCCAGCGGGCCGTTACCGTGCCAGGGCCGCTGCATGCTCGCTTTGCGGCCAGCATGGGCAAGCTGGATGGCCGGCACGCTGCCAGAGTCACGAATTATCTGCGCCAATGGTGCCAGCGCTTCACCGTGGGCATCGGACCAGATACCCAAATCACCGTGGGTAATTCGTCCTCGATCCTGCACGGCGGAGGCTTCCATAATCACCACACCGGCGCCGCCGGCGGCCAGTCCGCTGATGTGTTGCTGGTGCCACTGGTTGGGCAGTCCACCATTGGCAGAATACTGGCACATGGGTGAAATGACGATGCGATTAGCGGCGGTCACGCCGCGCAGGGTTAGTGGCGTGAACAGTAATGGCTGCCCTGTCGTATTACTCAATGATCAGTCCCCTTAAATATTGGAATATTTAAAACCCTACTGAGCTTTTTAGAACTAGCCAGTTTCGCAGCTCCCCGGCAGTTTGCCTTGTGCCTGGACCCTGGTCACCTCTCCGGTGTCACCGTTTACCCGCACCCGATCGCCGTCACTAAAGAGTTCGGTTGCACGGCGCACGCCGACCACTGCTGGAATGCCGTATTCACGGGCAACGATCGCCGCATGAGACAACAACCCACCTCGGTCCGTAACCAGTGCGCCCGCCAGCGGCAGTATGACGTTAAATGCCGGTGACGTTGAAACGGCGATCACCACCTCGCCAGAAATCACGCCGGCAAGGTCATCAGCCGAACGAACAATTCGGGCGTGACCTTCGTATGACCCCAAACCAGCTGCGGCACCCCGTAACACTCGCTGCGTTTCTTCTAGCTCACTCGGGCCGGCCTCATCCCGCGCCGGTTCGTCTCCCTTGACCGCACTTCCTAAAACCGCGGCAGGCTCGAACAGATTTTTCATATAGCCATCCATGGCGCGGCCTACTCGCTGGGCACGCACGGGCAACCACTCCACCGGCGGCGGTTGCGGAGGTTCAGCACCCAGCCATTCCGGTGCCTGACTAATATCTCGAGCGATACGCTTCTGGTAGCGCCCTGCTATCACCTCAGCGAGATTGTTATCCCTGCGCTCAGAATCATTGGCAAGCATGTCAACCATTTCTACGAGACGCGCATCCAGCAATTGCTCGGCTACCCCCAGCTCACCGGCATCGACCAACCGCTGTCCGGCGGCAAGTATCGCGCGGCGCATCAGCCCGGTGGCCCAGGCGTCGCCGACAAAAATTCGATCATCACGGATACCGTAGGTGTCGCGGGCTTCGGCGTAGAGCTCATCGAAAACCTGCTGTTGTGCGGTCGGCACACGGCCACGCAATTTTTTTAGCTGGGCAGTACTGGTTTGCCGGCCAAAATCTGTGCTTTCCCCGGCTACGCTGCGCCTGATCGCCCCCAGCAATACTTCGGGCGCTTCCAGGGCATATTTGTGGCTGATGTCATAACCATTGAGCAACCGGTAACCGACCCTTTCAATATAATTATTGACTGCCTCGGCAAAGGGGCTATCGTCACGGCGCAATGCCAACAGCAGCTCCCCGGCCGGCAGATTTTGCGCTAGCAGGCGCTCACTGGTGTCGTCGGCCGCGGCCCGTATTGCGGCCAGCTCCTCTTGCGCATCACTCGATTG
>QNFC01000310.1 GCA_003645395.1 Gammaproteobacteria bacterium | reverse complement strand
GCGCGAACTGAAAAGCCTAACGCTAACAACACTTGTTGAAACAAGGTGTTCTGCTCAAAGCAGTAGCCACCGCGACGGTCATGAACCAGCTTTTGTTCAATCGCTTCAAGCCCCACCGAGATCGGTCGACCGAGCAGAATGTCGAGATTCTCAAACGGAATAGTTCGCACGTGAGCGGCAATGAGTCGGTTGAGCGTTTCCAGAGTCGGCTCGCGCGAACCACTATCGTTTATTCGAGAAAAATAAGCATCGAGATCGGGGCTATATGACATGGGTGCTGTCCTTTCAGAATTCTGGCATTCGCACATTTGATGAAAAATAGCATGCGACGCGCAAGCATGAAGGGGTAATTCATTGCAAACCACTCCCAGCGCCCTCCCCTAACCCCATTGCTGACAGGGTAACAATCACCTAAAATCCGCGACCGCGCGCGGATGATTGCCCTACCATCCAACCCAACTGTTTGAATTGTTTTTTGGATCGATGAACTAATCAGCAGGTTCAAGAGAAACCTGTTCGGTCCGCTACATTGATTCATCCCGATTTGTTGTGATTGCGCCTTGCTGGAGCCCTCATTCAGGGGGTGTTACCTGACCTGATGGCGGTGGGTCACACATAGGCTTCCGCCACGCTGAATTTCTCTAACTATTTCAACGGCCGATTTCGACGCCTGATCCCCAACTTCTCGCAACACCTGTCAACAATGGAACCTCAATAACGAATGAAATCTCTACGTCAGGACTGGCTCGCCAATATCCGCAACGACCTGCTGGCCGGTCTGGTGGTGGCTCTGGCCTTAATCCCGGAGGCGATTGCATTTTCGATCATCGCCGGAGTCGATCCAAAAGTCGGGCTTTACGCTTCTTTTTGCATTGCCGCCGTCATCGCCTTTACCGGCGGCCGACCGGGAATGATCTCTGCCGCTACCGGCGCCATGGCCCTGGTAATGGTCACGCTGGTTAAAGATCACGGCCTGCAATACCTGTTGGCCGCCACCGTGCTCACTGGCTTCTTACAAATCCTCGCTGGCTGGTTACAACTCGGCGCGCTGATGCGGTTTGTCTCCCGCTCGGTGGTCACCGGTTTCGTCAATGCTCTGGCCATTCTTATATTTATGGCCCAACTGCCTGAGCTCACCAACGTCACCTGGGTGGTCTACGCCATGGTGGCTGCAGGGCTGGGCATTATCTACCTGTTTCCCTACATCACTCGAGCGGTGCCGTCACCGTTGGTGGCCATCCTTGTGCTCTCGGCCGTCGCCATCAGCATGGGGCTGGATATCCGCACGGTTGGCGACATGGGCGAGCTGCCCGATAGCCTGCCGATTTTCCTGCTGCCGGATGTACCCCTTAATTTTGAGACTCTCTGGATCATCCTGCCGGTGTCCGCCACCCTGGCGGTGGTGGGACTGCTCGAATCAATGATGACTGCTTCGATTGTCGATGAGTTAACCGACACCTCCAGCAGTAAAAACCGTGAGTGTGTTGGCCAGGGAATCGCCAATATCACTGCTGGTTTCCTCGGCGGCATGGCCGGTTGCGCGATGATTGGTCAGTCGGTGATTAACGTTAAATCCGGCGGTCGTGGTCGCCTCTCCACGTTGGCAGCAGGAATTTTCCTGCTAATACTGATCGTGTTTATTGGCGACTGGGTGGCGATGATCCCGATGGCCGCGCTGGTGGCGGTGATGATTATGGTCTCCATTGGTACCTTCAACTGGGCGTCGATTCGCAACCTCCGCGAACACCCGAAAAGCTCCAGCGTGGTCATGCTTGCCACCGTGGTAGTCACCGTCTCCACCCACGATTTGGCCAAAGGGGTACTGATCGGCGTGCTGCTATCCGGCGTTTTCTTTGCCAGCAAAGTTGGCAAAATTCTGCATATCGGCTCCATGTCCGAAGACGAAGGCCGGATACGTACCTACCGAATAACCGGCCAGGTATTCTTTGCCTCTGCCGAAGCCTTCATCGCCGCGTTTGATTTTAAGGAAGTGATTGAGAAGGTCTGTATTGATGTGAGTCGTGCCCACTTCTGGGACATCACCGCCATCAGCGTGCTCGACAAAGCGGTGGTCAAATTCCGCCGCGAAGGCACCGAAGTGGAAGTAATTGGCCTCAACGAAGCCAGCGCAACCATGGTCGACCGATTTGCCGTTCACGACAAATCGGATGATGTTGAACAGTTGATGGGTCACTGAGGCGGAGATCAGAAAATGACTAACGAACAGAAAATAGTCGCCTGCGTCGATCAATCAGAATTTGCCCGCTGCGTCACAGACTACGCCGCCTGGGCGGCCCGGCGCATCAACGCACCGCTAGAGTTACTGCACATTATTGACCGTCACCCGGAGACCAGCAGCAGCGACGATCACAGCGGAGCAATTGGCTTCAATGCCCAGGAGAACCTGCTCTCCCAACTCTCAGACGAAGATGAGGCCCGCAGTAAAGCCGCCCGTGAGCAGGGTCGGATCTTTCTAAACGAGTTACGCCAGCAGGCGGTCACCGCGGGTGCCCCCTCCGTCGACGTACGCCAGCGCCTTGGCGAACTCGAAGAGACGTTAGTTGAACAACAGCAGGGAGTGCGCCTGTTCGTCATTGGCCGGCAGGGCCAATCTGCGGAATCATCCCACCGCGACCTGGGTCGAAATGTTGAGCGGGTAGTACGTGCCCTGCACCGACCCATACTGACGACCACTGACAGCTTTAAAACACCCGAGCGGATACTTGTCGCCTTTGATGGCGGCATCACCACCCGACGGGGCATCGAGAGAATCGCTACCAGCCCCCTGCTGGCCGGTTTGCAGATTCATATTTTAATGTCTGGAAAACCCAAAGCTGATGCAACCAAACAGCTTGAGTGGGCGGCCGATCGTCTTAAATCAGCAGGATTCGAACCGACGACAGAACTGCTTCCCGGCGACGCGGAGAGCGTTATTTCTCAGGCGGTTGATGACCGGCAGATCGATATTCTGGTGATGGGAGCCTACAACCACTCCCCCCTACGTAGCGCCCTGTTTGGCAGCAAAACCTCTGACCTG
>QNFC01000309.1 GCA_003645395.1 Gammaproteobacteria bacterium | reverse complement strand
GTGCAAGCCGGCGCGCTCGGCTTTAGCAGCTCCCAGCAACCTAATCATATCGGTCACCACGGCAAACCTCTGGCCAGTCGGCTCACCAGTGTCGACGAATTTCGCCGCTACGCTAGTGTGCTCAAATCAAGCCGTCGCGGCACCGTTGAAATTGCCATCACCAAAAAACTCGCCCACCTGGCCGACGACGAATACCAGCTACTGGAGATGCTACTTGATGAAAGCGGCCGTCATGTCACCTGGCTGACGCTTCTGGACCTGAACGGTTCGCCGGACGCAGCCCGAAACTCGCTGGACAAAGCCGAACCACTCGCCGCAAGAGGCTGTTACGCGCAGACAGTGGTGCGGCCGTTTCTGGCCGATGCCGACCTGCATAACCCGTTTATGTTTGCCACCCTGCCAGGTTGGGGACAAGTGTTTAACCAGAGCGCAGAACGGCAGATCGAGATATTTAACGACCCGGCGTTTAGAAAACTGTTCAAACAGGAGATGACCGGACCAGAATCGATGGTTAATGACTGGAGCCTGTTCGAAGTACAGAGAATTTTCAATCCTGAGCTACAACCCCTGGTGGGTAAAACCATTCAGCAGATTGCCGACGAACGAGGCAGTGACGGCTGCGACACCCTGCTGGATATAGTGATTGAGGACGGCGTTCAGACCCGCTTCACTGTCGCGGTCGCTAATTCGGATGATGCTCGTCTGCAACAGTTAATCTGTGACGAACGGGTACGCATTGGGCTGGCCGATGGCGGTGCCCACGTCGATATGCTCGGCGAAGCTGGTTACCCTACCTACCTGCTCGGCTACTGGGTGCGCGAACGCAAAGTAATGACCATGGAACGGGCTATTCAGCGACTTACCACTGAGCCGGCTGAGTTGTTTAACATTACCGATCGGGGTCAGCTTAAAACGGGCTTGAAAGCCGACGTGGTGGTATTTGATCCGCAAACTGTGGGGTCGGATCGGCGCCCCCACCTGGTCGATGACCTGCCCGAAGGCGGGGTCAGAATGATCACCAAAGCCCGCGGGATTGAACAGGTGATTGTTAACGGCACCGCGATTATGCAAGATGGTCAGATGACCGCTGCGCGACCGGGGCGTGCTGCGTAGACTCACAACAGCCATGAGCCAAAACTGATCAGACAACGCCTAATAAAAGGAGGCGCCCCAAAACATGTTAGAACTCTACGCATTTCCACTCTCAGGCAACAGCCGTAAAGCCGCGTTGACCCTCGAAGAAGTTGGCGCTGATTATCAGTACCATCAAATCGACCTAATGCAGGGAGAGCAGAAACTACCCGAATACCTGCAGATCAACCCTAACGGCAAAGTACCGGCATTACGGGACGGCGAGATGTTGCTTTGGGAATCTTCGGCAATCATGCTTTATCTGGCAGAAAAATTCCCCGCCGCCGGCCTGATTCCGGTCGATCTCGACAAACGCAGTCAACTCTACCAATGGCTGGTCTGGCAGCCGGGTACCTTCAACCCACCGGTCAGTGCGCTGAATGGTCAATTGGTGTTTACACCCGCAGAGCAACAGAATCCGCAGGTGATTCAGGAGCTTCGCGAAACGATCATGCAAAACACTCAGATTATCGGCACCCGGCTTGGTGATCAGCCTTTTTTGCTCGGCGATTTTTCACTCGCCGATATCGTTATGCTGCCACACCTTAGCGCAGCGACTGATCGCGGTGTAGAGTTAACCACTCGCATGAGCGAATATTTACAGCGTCTGCAGAACCGACCAAGCTGGCAAAAAATCAGCAGCATGACACCGTAAACCAGAGCGCTACGCCTGAAATATAGCTTAACAACCATAGTTGTCGACACGATGAATTTTTTCGAAGACCCAGTTACGCTCTCTATTATCGCCAGCGCGCTTGGCCTTGTATTACTGATCACCACTTTACTTTTCATCCGAGAGCGGAAATTAACCAATAAATGCCGCAATCAAATTACTCAACTGGCCCATACGCTAGAACAGTCGTTGTTGCCAAACACCTCATCGCCACTGGAAATACCCCCACTGGAAAAGGACCTGGCAGTCCTGACCCCTCCGATCAACCAGCTGCTTGCAACGCATGCCAACCAGGAACATGATCGTTATCAGGTCCTCAAAGAACTGGCGCAGGGCCTTAATCACAACATGAATAACCTGCTGTTCGGCATTTTGGGTGCCGCACAACTGATTGAACGCCATAGCGACGATAGCGAAATTCAAAGCTGGGCACAGGTCGCCTACACCGACGGAAAAAAACTGACCGATCTGGTGAAGCAGCTAACTGAGGCGGTTACTGAACAATTTGATCCGACCCCCGATGACATCGACCTGACTGCAACCATTGAAACGCTGCTCAGTGACAATCAGCAGGGCTGGCTGAAAACTGCAGCCGCAAACAACCAGCAAATCCGTTTCAGAACCGAACTTGCACATCCCTGCGCCCTTATCCGCTCAAACCCTAGCAGCATTGCCAAAATGATCGAGCAGCTGCTTCAAAACGCCGTTGACGCTCTGAGAGCTGACGGTACGATTACCGTTAGAACGTTTCAACCCAATCCGCTAGAGGTCGCAATTGAGGTACGTGATGACGGCATCGGCATGACTGGCGAAACCCGGCGGCGTATTTTCGATCCATTTTTTACCACCAAAAAAGCGCTGGGCACCGGTCTCGGTTTATCTAAAGTAATGACTATTGTTTTACAGTGGGAGGGGACCGTAGCGGTAACGAGCGAGGCAGGTAAAGGCACATCGTTCGTGGTGACTTTCCCGGCGATCGACTCGCCCACCGAGGCTCCTGTAGACGAAAACCCCGCCGTCCAACACGCTCGGGTATTAGTCGTTGATGATCAGGAAGCTATCGGAGCACTGATTGCCAGCGCGTTAAATGACAACTTTGATGTAACCGTCTTTCAAGATGCAGAATCAGCAATCCGCGCGTTTCAACCCGGGCTGTGGGAAGTTGCCATGATCGATCTGGACTTGCCCGGCACGTCAGGTGATCAGTTGGCTAACCGGCTCGGTGAACACGACCCG
>QNFC01000308.1 GCA_003645395.1 Gammaproteobacteria bacterium | reverse complement strand
TCGGCACTCACCTGACTGCCGCCGATCAGGATTTTAAATGATGGCAGGTCCGCCGGAGCAGGGGTCGGTATACGTCGGTCTTCAGGCATCGACCTGAACTCTCAACGGCGGGAATAGCAGCTCCTGACCAACGCTCAGGTCACGGTAGTTATTTAGCCGGTTAAAGCGTGCTACCTCAAGGTAATACCCCGGCTCTCCGTAAATTTGATGACACATCAACGGTAAATGGTCACCTTCCTGAACAATTCGCCGATGAGTCAAGTCGGGAGAGCTCTTGCGCTCTTCGGCAACCCGCAGGGTGTCCTCAACGTTGACGGCAAAGGTAGCCTTGATTTTGGCTCGCAGTGGAAAACCGTCTGCTTTAAATAAGGTATAGGTGGTCTCAGCTGACTTGAGTACACACTTCGACAGCAAAGCTCCCCAGGATAGTTTCAGGTAGAGCGGCCGGTGAATCTCGCCATCGAGCCTGCCGGTAACCGTCAAAAACTCATTTACCGTCTGTTGAACATCGACCTTGTCGGCGGCCGTACCGGTACCATCGAACAAGAATTCGAAACTGTATTCCTGCGGCTTGATGTTTTTAAACACCTGTGGGCTGGAGCTGTCGCCCGCTCCCTGGCGCTCTTCGTACTCAACCTCATATTTCTCGCTGAAACTGGTCGGATTGAACATTACGCTAAAACTAGTAGCGGCAGACCCAGAGTAATCAGCCTTTTTGTAACCTTCTATTAACAGCTTTTTCAATTCGCCCGATTCACTAGCCATTAGCGTTCCCGCTCCTTGCGCAGAATCTCCAGTACCTGCTCAACGCATTCGGATACCAGCGCTTCGCGGTCCTGGTCACCTTTTTTGTTCACCGGTTTACGCTCACCGCCACCGCTGCTGTCCGCCTCAACACCGATGGTTGCGCGGATCACCAGTTCCCTGATTTCAACCGGCATCTCAACCCACCTTACGAAACATTCGGTAAGCCAGTTCCAGCGATTCGATCACCAACGCGTTTTCCTGTGCTTTGAAGTCAGAAACCGACCATTTCACCGGCCACGCCCCCATGAACTCCCAAACCGCCAGGGGTTCATGCTTCTCGTTAAGTAGGGATATACCAACATCTACCGGATCAAAACTGAAATTTTCCAGCGCATTTCGGCACCAGTCGGTGATCGATGAATCGCTGATAAACCCCCGTTTAAGCAGCAGGTTGCCGTACTTGGCTCCGGTCGGCAGCTTATGAGCGTACTGGTTCAGGCCACCCTCACGAAGCTCTTCAACGGTAACCTCGGCGGTTAGCCCGGTAACCTCCTGAAAACGGTTATCCGCAGTCGGTTCTCCGAGTTTAAACTCAACTTTAAAATGGAATCCCGCAGGTATGTTATGCATGGCGACGACGCGCTAAACGCCCTTGCTACCCGCTTTAAAATGGCCAGCAAAGGCGCCAGTGAGCACCATTCCTAACCGTTTTCTATGGAAATGCCCTCATGGGCAATCTCAAGCGTCTCGATGGCCGCCTCATTACCACTGGCTTTAAGGTCAGGAGAAGTAACCTTGGTCGGCCAGGCGTTCAGCACCTTCCAGGTCATTACCGGCTCGTGCTCTTCGTTGAGCAGGCTAATGATGATGTCGCGACGGTTCGGCTTGTTGAGTTTGATCTCGTTCATCCAGTCGTAGTATTCGTTGTCGCCGGCAAACACACCGCGTTTCAGGGTCAGGTTGCCGTATTTTTTCAGCCCCGGCATTTTCACTGTCGAGTATTCGGGGCTCAGGCCATCGCGATACTCGATCACCTGCACCTCAACGTTGAGGCCGGTTACTTCAGAAAAACTTAATTGCGTACCGCCCCAATCGACGGAAAAATGGAATACGGGTAATGGATAAGTTGCCATCTGTTTGGCTCCTGTAAAAAGTTGCTATTCACTCAGCCGCAGGTCTGAACCCGCCGCTCCCCCGGTCACTTTGCTCAGGATTCCTGCATCTTGTGCGAGAACTTCAAGATGATGAACTCAGCCGGCCGCACGACCGCCATGCCAATTTCGACGATAAGACGGCCCTCGAGAACATCCTGCGCGGTCATGGTTTCACCCAGCCCCACCTTGACGAAGAAGGCGTCTCCCGGCGCGGCCCCCGCCAGGGCCCCCTCCCGCCATTTCTGAATCAGGTAATTCTCGATCATGGCTTTGACCTTGATCCAGAGCGGTGCTGAGTTCGGCTCAAACACCGCCCAGGAGGTCGATTTTTTCACCGATTCTTCGACCATATTGAAAAAACGGCGTACCGGCACATAGCGCCATTCGTTGTCATTGCCAGCAAGCGTACGGGCTCCCCAAACAAGCATGCCCTTGCCGGTAAACGCTCGAATGGCATTAATCGATTTACCCGCATTAACATCAATGTTGAGGCTCTCCTGGTCTGCATCATCGATGGGGACCGTCAAGCCTTTGACCAAATTCAAACTAACATTCGCCGGCGCCTTCCAGACCCCGCGGTCGTTATCAACCCTCGCGTAAACACCGACCACCGCACCACTTGGCGGCAGTACCATGCCACCGCCTTGAATCGCGGTGACAATCGATGCATAGATCGAATTGGTGTTCTTTAAGTCAACCGCCAGCGCATCGATCGTGGCCTGTGGATCGTCTGCAGTCACCGCACCATCAATGGCGGTGACCGATGCACCATCTACTCCGGCAGCAGTCGTGACGGCGTCCAGCGTGACCGCTACAGCGTTCTGCAACAACGAAATATCCTGATAGCGGTATTGAACCGGAATAGAGGTTTTTAAATGCGGCGTATAGGCAGCCCCATACTTTAGGTCGTTGATACCGATATTATTGCGGAAGGCGGTCACTCCGGCGCTATGACCACTACCCTCGTCAAGATCAAACACGCCGAACCGATCCTGCAGCGTCGCACACTGCGTTAATGCCTTTTTTTGCAGGTCAGTTAAGTCTGATCCACCCAGTAGTGCAGCATCGGGAAACAGCAGCAAGGTCGGCTCATCATACTTATGTACCGCATCCAGGCCGACCTCAAGCTCTGCCCGGGACTT
>QNFC01000307.1 GCA_003645395.1 Gammaproteobacteria bacterium | reverse complement strand
TATTTATCAATTTTAATCTCTATTCCACGCCCACGCCGCGCTATGCCAAAGAACTCTCCAATCTGGCCCATGTGCCCCTGTTTGCGCTGATTAGTTATTGGGTCTGGTACTGGATTGAGCATTGGTCCGGGCGACAGGCAAACTCCAGCGTCACGTCTACCCGCCGTATTTTTATTTTATGGCTACTTGTCTGCATCACCATCGCACTGATTACCGAGCAACTACAGACCCTAACCGGCACCCGCTACGCATCATGGACAGATATCCGCCGTGATTGCCTGGGCCTGACACTGTTTTTAGCGGCCTATCCAGCCCTGGCGAATATTGGGCTACCTGGTCGGCGCCTGCTAGCAACGGTGGCCATCACCTGGCTACTGATTGAATTAATACCGCTGGGCATTTATAGCCGGGATTACTACGCCATCCTTCGTCACCCCGATATTCTTGCTGACTTTGACACTATCGGCCAGCGCAGTCGCTGGAATCGTGGGGAGCTTGTTGCGACGTCTGATTCAGACGGCCAATCTGCGTTGAAGATTCAACTCGGCACTGAACTTTATTCAGGCACGAGCCTGGAGTACCTCCCCCGCAACTGGAACGACTGGACTACTTTTCATCTAGAAGTTTTCTGCGCGGACAGCACTCCCCAATCACTTCATTTCAAAATCGACGACAGCCAGGCCATCACCGATGGCAATAGCTATTTGATGCGTTTTAATGCTACCGAGCACCTGCAATCCGGCTGGAATAGTATCGACATCCCCATCGAAGCGATCCGCAATGGGCCGGCAGACCGCAAGATGGACATGGCTCAAATCTATTCGGTTACACTATTTTTCTCCCACCGTACCGCCCCTGGCTTCATGCTACTCGACAACCTACGCCTCCGATAAATGGCTCAATCATCACCCGCATCCAGCCGCTTTCAGCTGCTTATTTTGCAGTTAGAAAACTGCATGGCCGCAGACCGCCATCGGTTACGTCAGCGTCTTAACCGAGCCCGCAGCGCCAATGAAAGCTCCGCATTCGATGCCATCGCCAGGCTCATTGAAACCTCCATCGCGACAGCAGAGCGGCGACGGAAAACCCTGCCGCCGATCACACTGCCCGCAGAACTGCCCATCACCGCCCATGCCGACGAACTGATTCAGGCAATCAAGCAGCATCAGGTCATCATCGTCGCTGGCGAAACCGGCTCTGGCAAAAGCACGCAGCTACCTAAACTCTGCCTGCAAGCCGGGCGAGGCGTTACCGGCATCATTGGCCACACCCAGCCGAGGCGGGTTGCCGCGCGCAGCATCGCTAGCCGACTCAGCAGTGAACTGGGCACCCCACCGGGTGAACAGGTTGGCTACAAAGTGCGGTTTAACGACCAAACCTCGCCGGATTCACTGATCAAGCTGATGACCGACGGCATCCTGCTTGCCGAGACCCGCAGCGATCAGTGGCTCAACCAGTACGACACCCTGATTATTGATGAAGCCCACGAACGTAGCCTGAACATCGACTTTCTGCTCGGGATATTAAAACGGCTAATCGACCGGCGCCGCGACCTAAAACTGATCATCACCTCGGCCACTATTGATACCGAACAGTTTTCTAAATTTTTCAATAATGCGCCGGTATTCGAGGTTTCCGGACGTGGCTACCCGGTAGAAATCGATTACCTGCCGCTATCGAGTGCCGACCCTGACGAAGAGACTCTAGAGCTCAACCAGGGCATTCTCGCCGCCACCCGCCGGCTGTTCTCCGCCGGCAATGGCGATATTCTGGTATTCCTGCCTGGCGAGCGGGAAATTACCGATGCCGAGCGTTTTTTAAAAGACAAACTACCGGACAAGATCGAAATTTTGCCGCTCTACTCGCGGCTATCGCAACGCGACCAGGACCGCATCTTCAAACAGCGCCAGCAGCGCCGGTTAATCCTGTCCACCAACGTCGCCGAAACGTCGCTCACCGTCCCCGGCATCCACTACGTGATTGACTCCGGCCTGGCTCGCCTCAGCCGCTACAGCGCCCGCAGCAAAATTCAGCGCCTGCCCATAGAGAACATCAGCCAGGCCGCGGCCAACCAGCGTGCCGGCCGCTGTGGTCGCCTGGCACCCGGCATCTGTATTCGTCTCTTTGACGAAGAGAGCTTTGAACGCCGACCGGTGCAGACCGAACCAGAAATCGTGCGCACCAACCTCGCAACCGTAATCTTACAAATGCTCAACCTGCGTCTGGGCGACCCGCTGCAGTTCCCGTTTCTTGACCCACCACAAAAGCGGCTGATTCGCGACGGCTACCAAACCCTGCACGAAATTGGTGCCGTCAATCAGCAGGACCAACTCACCGGGGTTGGTCGCCACCTGGCGCAACTACCCGTTGACCCGCGACTGGGCAGAATGCTGCTAGCCGCCAGCGAGGGTGGCTCGCTACGCGAGCTGCTTATCATCACCTCGGGACTGGCGGTGCAAGATCCCCGTGAACGACCTCGGGAATTCCAGCAGCAGGCCAATCAAAAGCACCGACTCTTCTACCACCCGGATTCTGACTTTCTCACCCTGGTTAATCTATGGGATGCCTGGCAGCAGCAGTCAAAGGCGCTCAGCAGCAACAAACTGCGACGCTGGTGCCGGGAGAATTTCATCAACTTTATGCGTATGCGCGAGTGGCAAGATGTCCACCGCCAGTTAACCGAATACGCCCGTCAACAAAAGTGGCGCATCAGCAAGCCCCGTAAACAGGTAGACCCGTCTGCAAACAGCGAGACGGCCAACGACAAGAGCACCGATAAGACTGAAAACCAGAATTCAGCACTGGACTACGCTGAAATTCACCGCGCCCTGCTCAGCGGGCTACTTAGCAACATCGCTCGTCAAACCGAGAAAAAGAGCTACACCGGTGCGCGCAGTACTGAGGTAACGCTGTTCCCCGGCTCCAGCCTTTACAAAAAACCACCGAAGTGGATAGTGGCCGCCGAACTGGTGGAAACCAGCCAGCTTTTTGCCCGCAGCGCAGCGATGATCGACCGCCAGTGGATTGAACCGCTGGCCACCGATTT
>QNFC01000306.1 GCA_003645395.1 Gammaproteobacteria bacterium | reverse complement strand
TAGGCCAATTAAGGCCTGGTTGCCGCTACTTCAACTCGATTAAATCATCAATGATGACTTTGCGATCAATAACGGCTAATTATTCAGACCTTCCTTAGATAGCAAACTTAGATTTCGTTTCGCTACTGATGATCCAGCCCATCAAATCGAAGTTTGGCTGGGTCAATATAAGAAAGGAACGCTACCCGGTCAGCAGGATTTACCCCCTTACCGACCCTAATAAGTATTCTCTGTACGAAAAATATATTCCGCTGTACGTAACGCATTCCCTGGTGCCAGGGAATTAGCGATATTTCTTCCTGCTTTTTAATCAGGAAAAAAATATGACTACGCTACTTACTACAAAACAGGCCGCTGACCACCTTAACGTCAGCGCAGCTTTTCTTGAACGTGACCGCTGGGCCGGGGCTCAGATTCCTTTTATCAAAGTCGGTAGCCGGGCGGTTCGTTACCGCCAAACCGACCTCGATAATTACATCGAGCAGCAAGTCAGACACTCCACTTCTGAGGGGGTGGAATGATGCTTATTCCTTCAGACCAAGCTTTAGGTTCCAGGCAACCGAAACTTAACCGACTTTGGCAGAAACCCGCCTGCCTAAAGGTTACCTATCGACCTTTAGATCTGTCTGACCTTAAAAAAAGCCATTCCTTAACTTGGCAATCAAGCACCTATCCAGAAACAGGGGGTGCGTCATGAGCGCTGAAATGTTACGCGCTGAGCCGCCGCCTCAAGATGACTGGACCACACCGCTTCCACTGCTAACAAAAATAGCGTCGGAGCCGTATCCATTAGATGCGTTACCCGATTTGCTTCGATCAGCGGTAGAAGAAGTGCTCGCATTTACCAAGGCGCCCGTCCCGCTGGTAGCGTCATCAGCGTTAGGCGCGTTATCAATAGCCTCTCAAGCGCATGTAGATGTAACACGAGCAGAAAAACTTTCCGGGCCAACAGGGTTATTCTTGCTGACGATCGCCGATTCAGGCGAAAGAAAATCGACCTGTGACGGATTTTTCATGGAGGTCATTCATGATTTTGAAGCAGACCAGGCGGAAGCCGCAAAACCACTGTTAACAGACCACCGCGCAAAAATGGCCGCGTGGAAAGCAAAACACGACGGCATTAAAGACAAAATTCGCCAGCTAGCAAAATCCGGAAAACCGACCCGTGAGCAAGAATTAGAGCTACACGATCTTGAACAAGAGGAACCGAAGTCTCCCCGAATACCGCGATTGATTTATGGTGACGCCACCCCTGAGGCATTGAAATGGAATCTGGCAAAAGGCTGGCCTTCAGGCGGCGTGGTATCGAGTGAAGCGGGTTCAGTATTTGGCGCGCACGGCATGGGGAATGACTCAGTGTTGCGAAATCTAGCTACCCTCAATCAGCTTTGGGATGGCGCAGATATAGCGACCGAAAGGCGCACCTCAGAATCTTTCACCGTCTCTGGTGCAAGATTCACAATGGCATTACAGGTACAGCCAGCCACCTTGAGCAGTTTCTTTGAACGCTCGGGAGGGCTTGCGCGAGGGACAGGATTTCTTGCCCGGTTTCTGGTGGCATGGCCGGAATCGACCCAGGGCAATCGTCCATTTACCGAACCGCCAACCTCCTGGCCCGAACTGGAAAGATTTAATCAGAAGGTAACTGCGCTCCTGAACAAGGCCGTCCCTATCAATAAAGATGGGTCACTGGTGCCGGCGATGCTTCCACTTTCCCGGGAGGCTAAAGCTGCGTGGGTGGGTTTTCACGATGCCATTGAGGGTGAATTGAAACCCAGTGGAGAGCTGTATGACGTTCGTGACGTGGCAAGCAAAACCGCTGACAATGCAGTGCGAGTAGCAGCCTTGTTTCATGTATTCGAGAACGGTTTCGAGGGGGCTATAGGGTTAACGGAATTTGAAGGCGCTTCACAGATCGCCGCCTGGCACCTACACGAAGCAAAGCGGTTTTATGGTGCGCTGGCGCTGAGTGAAGAACAAGCAAACGCTGTATCGCTTGATAACTGGCTACTGGATTATTGCGGCAAATTAAATACGAACGTGGTTCCTCGTCGAGAAATACAGCGCCAGGTAACACCAATTCGCCTACGTGATGGCCCTACGCTCGACGCGGCGCTGGCTGAGCTGGTGAGACTGGAAAGAATACGGCTAGCACAACAAGGGCGGCGGAAAGAAATTCATGTAAACCCGGCTCTGCTCGACGCGAGGCAGCAATGAAACTTTCTAGCCTGATAAAAAAGGGCGGTCTTAACGAGCTTATGACTGTGACACCTGCGACTGACGCGACACTAGAAAGTGGAACTGTCGCACCAGTCGCAGGTGTCATGGTCACAAGCGAGCTGGATACCCGATTAAAGACGGTTCTGGCAAAGTCGTGCACTGGCCTGCCAATTACTGTGGCGCAAGTCAGACAAGCACTTTCGACCGAAGATATTGAAGACTGGCAAAACGGGGACATCAGCGACGAAAATCTGTTGGCCTTTGCCCCAGCGCTGGTGGAGCGAAAGTTAATGGAACAGGGAGTCGTGCCGAGTCATTACACCGAGCAGGCGACCTGCAAACAGTGCGGGCCTGTCTGGTTATGGTTTACGGGTAAGGTGCTGGGGTGTCCCTGGTGCTGGAATCAAGCAAAAGGGAAGCCCATACCTTGTCCGCCGAGTCGGTCTATCTAAGAAATTTTCCTATTTGAGTATGCCAGCCTATTGGCACGATCAAACAAATAAGGGGAAGAGGCACCTCTTACTTCAATCTGAGCTACGTCCCCATGAACAAAGTGTAACTTGGTCCTGCGTGAATAACTGTACGGGTTATGGGTAAAGACCTTCATCTTTCAAGGAGCTTTATCAACTAGCCTTAAGGTATATGTTCCGATTCAGCATTGAGCCGCAGCGGCTGTTTAAGAAAATTATGACGTCGCCGCTCAACAGTGATGGTGGTGACCTATCCCCCAAAAAAAGGACCACGGTGAGGATGAGATTTCCAGATAATATTTTATCAAGGAGATCTCAGCATGAAGAAGCGATACAGCGAAGAGCAGATTATTCGGGCGAT
>QNFC01000305.1 GCA_003645395.1 Gammaproteobacteria bacterium | reverse complement strand
CGGACGGGCGACGGCACAACCTTCCCCGACGGCGGCGAAGCCCATGTCTATAAAAAGCATTCCGACGGCGTGGGTACCTTTCCCGATGCCTTCTGCGCGATGGTTCCGGTGAAGCGGGGGCCCCACGCGACCTACCCCTCAATGATGATGGGCGAGAAGCAACAGCCGGTCGATCTCTGTTTTTGGAAAGCCGGCACCGGCTTCCAGCTGCTCGGGGCGCACGGTCGAGCCTCGACCGAAAAAACCAAAACCCCGCTGGCGGGAAAATCGGTTCGCGAGGATGGACGGTGGACGGTGACGATGGTGCTGCCCAACTTGACGCCGGGCACCCCCGTGTGCTTCGCAGTCTGGGACGGAGCCCGGGAGCAGCGAGACGGAATCAAATATTTCAGTCTATGGTACGAGGTGGAATGATGGATCAAACCGATTGTACAATGGACTCCGGCATGGTCCGCGAAGAGGCCGCGCTGTGGGGTTTCCTGCACGATCTTTTCCGCCCGCCCTCGGAGGAACAATGGCAGTGGCTGCGTGGGGAACCCGCCCGTTCCGCCTGGGCAATGCTCGCCGGGAACATCGAGTGCGACGTCGTGCCGGCCCTGCCTGTTCCGGAGACGCAGGCCGCCTTCGAGCAGGACTATCTCGCCGCCTTCGAGGTAGGCCTGCCGCATCCGCCGTGCCCCCTCATCGAGTCGCACTGGAACCATACCGAGAGCGTACCGAAGGTGCTCCATGAAAACACCCTGTTCTACCACCAGTTCGGGCTCAAGATGAGTGCCTCCACCCTCGAAACCGCCGACCATCTGCGTTTTCAACTCGATTTTATCCGCTATCTGGCTCTACTGTTCGCCAAAGCGCTTGAACAAGATCAGCACGATAAGGCCGCCCAGATCGAACAGGCACGCACGGACTATTTTGAACGCCGACTGGGATGGATCCCCGATGCCGCCCAAGCCTGCCGGGAGCACCTATCCGAAGGATGGCCCGTGCAATGGATGTCCCTCCTTTCCGCCTGCGTCGAGCAAATCCGCTCTCAGGTTTAACATGGATCCGGTCGTTAAATGTAGAGCGCGAACGGTTTTTTTTGTCGCAATAGAACGCTGAAAAGCAGGTGGCTTGGAATCTTCCATTGTTTGGAAATTGAAGCAAAAGATCAGTGAGTGGAACGGGAAACTGGGGTTGCTTCACGTAGCGGTCTTTCGCGGTTACTGGGGTTACTTCGGGCGGATCCCTTTGAAGTTTTATACCATGTTCAAAAACAAGTCGGTATATATTGCGAAAGTAGAGCATGCGTCCCGCTTGCTTCCGGGCGACGGGAAACGAGCGGGACGCTCATTCTACTTTAGGCCGGCAAGTTTTCACAAATGGTATTATTAACCCAAAGGAGCCGTTAGGTGGGGCAGGGCTTCTTTGGATGGAACCACTTCCGAACGGGGCATGCCGGCTGCCCATAGCAGCTGTGTTCCACCCAGAGTTCCTGTGCCGTTGGATGAGATACCTGCGTATAGGTAGAGTTCGAGGATCAGCAATGCGCCGAGTGCGTTGAGGGTGTTCTTTAGGTTGGCTTTTTCGAAGTTGCTGTCGCGATGGTGTTTGACGTCTTGGTAGGCGTTCCACCAATCAACCCGACCTCCGGAGTTGTTCCATTCGGCGAAGGGGTGGATGGTTCGTTGAAGCGGTTCGAGGTGGACGGGGGCTTTGTGGATTTCCGGGAACCTGCTGAGCAAGGTTCGCTTGTAGTGCCCCATGTTGACGGCCTGGTTTTTTGGATCGATGGTTTTGCAGATCTTTTTGAGGACGGCTTCGCATTCGGTGCAGATGCAGACGATCTGCTTCGCGAATTCGATGGAGCAGGTGGCATCGTTGGTTTCGGTGCAGGCAATGTATTGGGTGGTGGCGTGGAAGTCGGATTCGAGGTGGAGGAAATATTGCCAGTAGGAGTTGTCGAGGGGGTTTTTCTTTTGTGCGGCGTGTTTGGACATGAGCTGCTCCTTCCGGGTTATTTTGATGCGGGGCTACTGCCCGGCACTCACGGAAAGTGAAACACGATCTGCATCAGCCCGGCAAGGGCGAACTCGACGGGAATGGAACTTCGGTTGGCGCGGTACCCTGATGTAGGGGTTTTATCGTAGACGATAGATTGCTTCTGACCGGCGCAACCACCGGCTTCGTTGCACATGCAAAGCGCCGATCCGCAGAGGTATTTCACGCAGAGGCGCGGAGAACGCGGAGCGTTGATTGTGTGTAGCCGCAATCCGCTTGTCCCGCCATAGCGAGATGGGTAAGGAATTGTTCCACCTTGCGTTTACCTCCATCGAGGTCGGCACGGGACTGCATATTGAAATGTTTAATGTAGCGTTTGATCCAGTTGCAGTAGGACTTTTCGGTACGGATTGAGTAATGCCTTCTTCGCATTACATCACGGGCATCATCAAGGATTTTATTTGCCATAAGCCCAACTGGTTTGAATGTTCTTTTTTCAAGAAGGGGGATAGTCATATTGAATATTGCAAAAAAGCAATATCGCCGAAAAACCTTGCCAATATCCGGATATCAGGCAGGATTGCCGAACAATAATATGTTGGATCTTTATAGGAAAATACAATGAGATTACTGACCGTTCTTTCAATGCTATTCACCCTTTCGACATCATTGTCTCATGCACGGGGTGTAACAATTTGGGCCTACGAAGATTTAGTCAAGGACTCTGATGTTGTTATGATAGCTTCGCTATTCGAGGCTTCCAAGCGTACTGGGACGCAAGAGTTATTTTTGAGCGAGTTCGCTCGCAAACGCGGCGCTGAGGGATTCAAAGTCGACTCGGTGCTAACAAAATTTACAGTTATGGCTGTAGTGAAGGGGGAATATGATTCCATATATCTAGAACTTCACCACCACGCATATCCGGAAGATTTTGGGCCCATTCTCAATGAATGGGGATTCGAATGGTATGAAAAGATTAATGAAACTTTCTTGGTGTTCCTGAAGAGAGACCACTCACGCCGTTTAGGGCCTACCGCCGGTTATGGAGATTTGGTGATATCATTTGTGAAAATGGTGCCTGATGCTGGTCAGG
>QNFC01000304.1 GCA_003645395.1 Gammaproteobacteria bacterium | reverse complement strand
GTTAACAGAGTCGATGAGAGCAGCCCAAACAGCACGATAATCCCCAGGCCTCGATAGAGTTCGGTGCCGGCACGGGGCAGAAATACTAGCGGTGCCAACCCACCGAGCGTGGTCAGGGTGGTCATCATGATCGGCCTTACCCGCACCCGGGTGCTTTCAATCACCGAGGTGGCCACGTCCATGCCTGCGCGGCGATTTTGCAGGGCCTGCTCGACCAGCAGTATCGGGTTGTTGACCACTACCCCGATGAGCACCAGAAAGCCGAGCATGGTGATCATGTCGAACGGCTGGTGGACGCTGGGTAGCAGGTTCATTAACCAGAGCCCGAAGATGCCACCAGCAATACCGAGGGGCACGGTGAGCATGATGAGCAGCGGATAGCCCCAGTGGCGAAAGATGGCGACCATGAGCAGGTAGGCCAGCAGCACGGCTAGCCCCATGTTACCGGTGAGGGCTGCGCGGGTGGCAGTGAGTTTGTCGCTGGCGCCGGCGATTTTAATGTCGATGCCGGGGGGCATGCCTTCGGCCTTGAGGGCATCGACTACATCAGCCTGTACGGTTTCAACAGCGGCCTCAAGCGGCATGCCTCTGGGCGCAACTACCGAGAGGGTAATGGTGCGCTCGCCGTTGACCCGGCGGATGGTCTCGGTATTAACAGTCTGGCGTAGCTCGGCGACAGCGCTCAGCGGCACCACGTCACCTTTGCCGGTGTAGATCGGCAGGTCTGCCAGGTCTTCGGGGCGCGACACCGTGCCGGTGGTGCTGTAGATGTAGATATCGATTTTGTCGTCGGCTTCGTAATAGTCGTCGTGATACGCACCGTCAGCCAACGCCCAGACCAGATAACCCAGATCGTCAGCATTGACCTCAAGCTCAGCAGCGCGCTCCCAATCGGGACGAATTTCCATCATCGGCTGACCAAGGGTGAGCGATGAGGGCGAGGGTTTGATCTGCGGGTCGTTGAGTACCTGTTTAGCACGCAGGAATGCTTTGAGACCGATACCAAACAATGGCTCTAAATCAGGTCCGCTGATCTCCAGGTCCATGCTGCGGGTGCCGCCTTCGTTGCCGGAGAACAGGGAGCCGCGAGCGGAGAAGGCAATCATGCCGGGGTAGTTGGCATTTTGCTCGGTGAGAATATCGATCATGGCATCGATGTCGCCGGCGTCTTTGGTGCCGCCAATCATGAAAATATTCGCCGGGCTGGCAGTGCTGAGTAACCAGCGTATTGCAGGCGCTGGCCGTTCACCGGAGTGAAACAGCGCAGGATCAGCCCCCACCTCGGGCACCCAGGTATCGAGCATCTGCTGTTCGATGGCGATCATCTGCTGCAGGTTGTAGCCGGGGGGTGGGAACATGAGCGTGAAAGTGACCGGTTCTTCACCCTCGGGCAAATATTCGGCTTTAGGGGTGAGCCCCCAGACCAGCGCAAACGCTATTAACAACACTCCGGCTACCAGAATAAGCTGTCGCTTGACGCCGTTCATTAGCCACTCGACAAAGCCCATTACCGAACGATTAAAACTGGCTCCGATTCGATTCAGCAATGAATCAGGATTGCCGGCGCGGCTACCGACCCCGGCCATATTGGCCGATGCGGAGGGCACCAGAGTGATGGCGACAAACATTGAGAAAATAATCGACGCGGAGATCGCGATAGCGATATCAGAGTAGAGCTGGCCAACCTCTTCCTGCATGGTCATCAGCGGCACAAACACGAAGATGGTGGTGAGGGTAGAGGCAAGCACGGCGGTCCAGACTTCGCGCACGCCCGCAAGAGCCGCATCGAAACGGTCTTTGCCCATCCGCCGGTGACGCTGAATGTTCTCCAGCACCACAATGCTGTTATCCAGGGTCATGCCGATGGCAAAGGCAACCCCGGAGAGGGAGATGACATTAATGGTGCGGCCGGTGACCAGCAGCCCCAGAAATGCGGCGATGGTGCAGACTGGAATGCCAATGGCACCGATAAAAGTGGAGGAGGCAGAGCGCAGGAACAGATAGAGCACGCCCAGTGCCAGCAGCGCGCCGAGCACCAGGTTAGAGGCAATTACCCCCACTGCCTTGTTGATGTAGATAGTGTCGGCGTGCAGAAACCGCAGATAGAGTCCCCGGGGATCCATCAGGTTGGGATTGATGTTGTCGTTGACCGCAGCGGCCACCCCATCGGCCACTTCCATGATATTGGCGCCGCGCTGGCGTTTGATACTGACCATCAATCCCGGCTTACCGTTGTAGCGCGATTCATTGCGCTGCTCGGCCACGGTCATTTCGGCATACCCCAGGTCACGCATGTAGATGAGCTCACCGTCGCGGCGTGCAATGACACTGTTCTCAATCTCTTCAATCGACTCGAACCGGCCCATGGTACGCACCAGATAACGGCGTTTGCCGGCATCAAGATCTCCCCCGGACACATCGCGGTTACGTCTAAGCAGCGCCTGGCGAAATTCACTCAGGGTAATCTGGCGCTGGGCTAGCTTGGCGGGGTCAATATATATACGCACCTGGCGGTTCATGCCGCCATCGATACGCACTTCGGAGACCCCGGCGACCCGCTCGATAGCAGTTTTTACGTGGTCTTCTAAATAATCGAGTTCGTTCTGGATATCGATACCAAGGGGATTGCCCTCGGCCGGTTCAGCTATATAGAAAATAAACCAGTTGTCGGAGAAAGCAGAGGTGAGAATGCGCGGCTCATCAACATTCGGTGGGTAATCCTCAACCTGTGACAGAGCATTGTTGGTGCGAATGAGTACTTCATTGATATCGGTGCCGAGGGCGAACTCCAATTCCACCACCGCCATGCCGGTATTAGCGAGTGAGGTCATTTTTTGCAAATGAGGCAACGTGCGCAGGAACTCTTCCTGCTCGACAATAATTTCCCGCTCAACATCCTGGGGCGTGGCGCCGGGCCAGACGGTCTCTACCGTGAGGGTGGTCATATCCATGTCGGGGATCATCTGAATCGGCACCCGGAATATGGACACCAGACCCAGCACGGTCACCACCAGCGCGGCGACCGCCACAATTACACCGTTATTAATCGCGGCACGAAACATCGGTCCTCCTCTCTTTGTGCTCCGTCAAGCCGGCTTG
>QNFC01000303.1 GCA_003645395.1 Gammaproteobacteria bacterium | reverse complement strand
GAGACCGAGGCCGAATCCGCTGCGCGCATAGAAAAATTGGTCGATGACCAAATTCGCCCGCTGCTAGACGGTGCCGTCATCGACCAGGTGATCATCCGCAGCGGCAAGCCCGCAGAAGTCATCAACAGTGTCGCCGATGACCTGGAAATCGACGTAGTAATCATGGGCTCGACCGGCAAAACCGGGCTGACGCATATGCTTACCGGCACCGTTACAGAGAAAGTAGTTCACCGCTGCAACCGGCCGGTAATGACCTATCCAATCCGCTGATTGAGCGACCGTGATAGCACCTCTATTTTTGTAGGTACCTAAACTTACCAGCGAAGTTCACACATCCGTTATCTGTAGTGAATTGATGAACTGGCGGGCGAACGAGAGGAGCAGCCAATGAACACCCCGACACGCCCGATGATGATTGATGGCGACGGCCATGTGTTTGAAGACATTCCCGCCATCGTCGCGCGCATGCCGGCGGAGGTTCTCAAAACGCCCATTATCGGCACGCAGGGGCCGTTTCCGCCGCTGGATAACCTGCATCAGGCGCTCTGGCAATCGCCACCGCAATCATTTGAAGACCCAGGCGGCGTGCGCGGCTGGTCTGAGTTTCTCGACTCGGCCAATTTCGTGGTGGCGGTGCTCTATCCAACCATCGGCCTGGCCTACGGCCGCATCACCGATAAAGACCTGGCCATTTACACCTGCCGCGCCTACAACGACTGGCTCGCTGATACCTACTGCAAAGCCGATAGTCGATTCAAAGGACTGGCGCTGATACCGATGCAGGACCCGGCGGCGGCCGTTACCGAACTCAACCGTGCCGTCACCGAACTGGGCATGGTCGGCGCAATGCTGCCACCCACCGGCCTACCCATGCTATTGGGACAGGACTACTACTGGCCCGTCTATGAAGAAGCCAACCGCCTGGGTTGCGCCATCGCCCTGCACGGCGGCGCCCACCAGAACATGGGCATGGACAATCAGGGCGTCTTCGCTGCCGTCCACGCGCTAGGCCACCCTTTCGGCCTGATGCTGAACTTCACCGACATGCTAGTCAATCGGGTGTTCGAGCGTTTTGAAAATACCCGTTTCGGTTTTATGGAAGGCGGGCTGGCGTGGTTTTTAATGATCATGGAACGCTGCAGCGGCTCTTATGGGGCGTTTCGACCCACCGACCCACGCAGTAGCTACCTGAAAATAGGTGATGAGGAGAAGGTCTCCCAGCGCATTGTTGAGTACATCAGGGCGGGTCGACTGTTTGTGGGCGTTGAGGGTGACGAGCCAGCACTGGCCTACGCCATCAACACTTACGGCAGCGAAGCCTTTATCTTTTCCAGCGACTATCCGCATGAGGTTAATAAAGAGACTATCGAGCACGAAATCGACGAACTGATGGAAATCGATGAGATTACCGATACCGACAAGGCGAATGTGCTGGCAGCCAACGCGCAACGCTTTTACAGCATCTAACCGCCATTGCTATCCTCTGATCCAGTGCGTCGGTCGAATGACCTGGGCGCTGCTCTTTCGCCACAAATAAAACTCTCCACTCACCCAACTTCCGCCAATATCGTTCACAATAGGCAGTTCATTTGCCCCTGATGGGCAGAATTTTCTGAAATTTAGCGCTCAAACTCTTTCGATGCCCATTTCCCGCCGATTTTTCCTCCCCGCAGCATGCCTGAATGTCTGGGTCAAAACTTGCCTTATGGGGCTGTTACTCGCACTGCTTTCGACCCAGCTCCTCGCAGCCGATACGCTACCGCAATCGGCTGAAAATGGTTCCCCTGTCACAGCGGCGACAATCTCTCAATCCGCTGACATTGATCCGGACATCAACCCTGATGTCGATTCGAGCATCAAGTCTGGCATTGAGCCAGACATTGCCGAAGACCCAGCGTATCCATTATTGCCGCAAGACCTCTCAGCCTGGCAGATGGCTCTTGATGCTGACCGAGTCGTCAAAACCGTAATCGTCCTGCTCATCCTCGCATCGCTGGTCACCTGGACCATTACGATTGCCAAGAGCATCCAGCTCCGCCAACTGCGGCAGCAATTTACGCAACAAAGCCTAGCTGGTCGCCAAGTTGGTAGCCTGCAGGAGGCTGCTGAGCAGGCTGACCTGCAAACCGGCGTTGGCCAGCTGCTACTCAACGCCGTACAGGAAGAACTCGCCATGAGCCCCCAACCGATCGACAAAACCGGCGTACAAGAACGCAGTCTGTCGAAACTCGCTCGCATTGAAGCCGCTGCCGTCCGCGACATGGCGGTGGGCACCAACGCCCTCGCTTCTATCGGTTCGACCTCACCATTTATAGGTCTGTTTGGTACCGTGTGGGGAATCATGACCGCATTTATCGGCATCGCTGAAACCCAGACCACCAACCTTGCGGTGATTGCGCCAGGCCTTGCTGAAGCACTACTGGCCACTGCATTGGGACTCGTGGCCGCTATTCCGGCGGTGCTGGCCTACAACTTTTTTACCCGGTGGATAAACAACACCCGCGCACTACTCACCGATCTATCTGCGACGCTAATGCAGCTGTTATCGCGCGATCTTGAGCGGGCCGAGCGAACTTTAGTGCAGCCGTGAGTCAATAGCCATGGTCATGTCACTCAACACCGATAGCCAGAATGGTGGCGCCGAAACGGATCTCGTCACCCAGCACGAGATTAACGTCACGCCGTTTATTGACGTCATGCTCGTGCTGCTGATTATCTTCATGGTGGCTGCACCGCTAGCCACTGTCACCATGCCGGTCGACCTGCCCGCGGCCTCCGGCCAGGCCGTTGCGCCGCCAGAGCCGATATACCTTACCCTGCAGCAGGATTTAACCCTGTCAGTGAATGACCAGATCATCACCCGGGCAGAACTGGCGCAAACACTGGCCCGTGTTACCGACAACGACCCGGAAAGACGCCTGTTTTTGCGCGCCGACGAGCAGCTCGCCTACGGCGAATTGATGAGCCTCATGAACGCACTGCAATCTGCCGGGTACCGTAAAATCGCCCTGGTTGGGCTCGACACGGTCGTCGCACCGTCTGAATAGCGACCATGCCCCAGTTACGCGGTGATCCGAATCACCCCACCTATCAACCCCACTGG
>QNFC01000302.1 GCA_003645395.1 Gammaproteobacteria bacterium | reverse complement strand
GCACTAATATCAGGAGAAGAAAATGGAATTTTCAACCATTGTCGAAAACCGTCACAGCATCAAAGAGTACGACAGCACCGTCACCATCAGCGACGCTCAACTCAAGTCCCTGTTTGATACCGTGGTGCTCTCCCCCAGCGCCTTCAACCTGCAGCACTGGACTTTCGTGGTCGCCCGCGATCCCACGTTAAAACAGGAACTGCAGGCCGCAGCACTGGGGCAGCCGCAAGTCGGCAGCTGCTCAGCGGTGGTCATGGTTTGCGGCAGGCTTGATGCGCACACCGGCGTACGCGAAGTATTTCAGGGAGCCCCTGAAGAGGTGGTCGCAAAAATTGATGGCATTGCCCAGCACATTTATGCCAATAGCGAGCAGATGCAGCGCGACGAAGCGATTCGCGGCGCCACCCTGGCGGCGATGAGCCTGATGTACGCCGCTACCGACCAGGGTCTGGAATCCGGTGGAATGATCGGCTACGACCCCGCCGCAGTCAGCAGCCTGCTGGAAATTCCAGATAACTATATTCCAGTGATGATGGTGGTGCTGGGGACCAGCAACGGCGAAGCCGCGCCGCGCAGCTCACGCCGTCCGCTCGATGAAGTGGTCAAACTGGAGAAATTCAGTGGTACAGGGCTGGCCTGACCAGTCACCTTCTGGCATTAGTCCGATTTTAAAACTCAGCGTCATAACAGGTTAAGGTGAAATGAAACGTACCCTTTTTTCCCCCAGCATTGGGGCACTACTAATTTTATCCCTGCTGCTATCGGGTTGCGGCATGCAAAGTATCCCCACCGCGCTTAACGAAGTTGAAGCGGCCTGGTCTGAGGTGCTTAACCAGTACAAGCGACGCTCTGATTTGATTCCAAACCTGGTCAACGTAGTCAAAGGCTATGCCAGCCACGAAAAAGAGACGCTGCAAGCGGTGGTAGAAGCACGCGCTAAAGCCACCCAGACGCAGGTCCCCAGTGATCAACTCACGCCAGAAGCAATGAACAAATTTTCCCAGGCCCAGGCCGGGCTTGGGTCGGCGTTATCTCGGCTAATGGTGGTGGTCGAACGTTACCCGGAGCTCAAAGCCAACGAGAATTTTCGCGACCTTCAGGTACAGATTGAGGGCACCGAAAACCGGATTACCGTCGCCAGGAATCGATACATCCAGTCCGTCAAGGGCTTCAACAATCTGGTCACGGTACCGCCGACCTCCTGGTACAACTCACTATTCCTCAAACACGAAAAGAAGCCCCAGTTCAGCGTCGAGGATGAGGCTGCGGTCAAACAGGCGCCGGTAGTAGAGTTCTGATGACGAAAGTACTCCAGTGGCTGGCTCTCTGGGCGCTGTTGTGGACCACCGCAGCGGCAGCGCTGGAGGTGCCCAACCACTCAGGGCCGGTGATCGACCTTGCTGGCGTAATGAGTGGCGCCGATCAAACCCAGATCTCTGCCAGTCTGCTGCAGTTTCAGCGCAAATATGGACCGCAGTTACAAGTGCTGGTGGTGCCGAAACTTGAAGATGAAACCATCGAGAGTTACTCCATTAAAGTAGTGGATAAATGGCAGCTCGGCTCGAAAGAAAAGGATGACGGAGTGCTCCTGCTGGTGGCTACCGAAGATCGTAAAGTCCGCATCGAAGTAGGTCAGGGCCTTGAAGGTGATCTGACTGACGCCCTCGCCGGACGAATTGTCCGTGCCGGTATTCTGCCTTTGTTTAAACAGGGCCAAATGAGCGGCGGCATCATCATGGGGCTGGAGATGATCGCCGAGAGTCTCGGTGGCCAGCTGGTGAACGTGCCAGCATCTCGTGCTCGCCAGACCAGACAGGGCGGCGGTAGCAAACTCGGATTTCTGCTGTTTCTCGGTTTCTTTTTAGTCGGGCCCATGCTTTCCGGGCGGCGCCGAGGCGGCATGGGTAATAACTTGCTCGCTGGAATGCTACTTGGTAGCGCCCTCGGCAGCGGCCGCAGTGGTGGGTTTGGCGGGGGTGGTTTCGGTGGCGGCGGATTTGGCGGGGGTGGCGGTGGATTCTCCGGCGGCGGCGCGAGCGGAGGCTGGTAGATGGAAAATTTAACCCAGCACGATCTTGATCAAATTTCAGCTGCGGTCACTGCAGCAGAGCAACACACCAGCGGCGAAATCGTGCCGATGATTGTCTCTAAAAGCGATGACTACCCGGGCGCTCGCTGGCGCCTGGCCATTGTCACCGCCCTGCTGTTTGGGCTGATCACCAGTCTCTGGCTAGATCGGCAGCCCGATATTGGTAATCCGGTCTGGATTCTCTGGGCAGAAATCCCAGGGCTTTACGTCGGTTACTGGCTGGGTAGTTTCAATGCGATTTTGAGACCATTTTTAGTTGCAGCTAAAATCGACGAGGAAGTTCACCAGCGGTCACTACAGGCATTTTTCTCCCATAATCTGCAAGCCACCCGCGAGCACACGGGGATTCTCATTATGGTGTCGCTGCTTGAACACCGGGTGGAGATTCTCGCCGACAGTGGCATCAATGCAAGGGTCTCAGCAGACGCGTGGCAGCAAATCGTTGCCGATATGGTCGATCAGATCAAAGCCGGTGATATTGCTGACGGGCTCTGTATTGCCGTACGCGAATGCGGCGAAGTGTTGGCGAAAGAGTTCCCCGGCAGTCACGATAACCCTGACGAAATCAGTAACAAAGTCATTATTGAGGAATAGGCCCGCCGGACGAAAGCGCTGGTTTTAAACTTGCTGTTTCAAATCCGCGATCATCGCATTCATAAACCGGGTCGCCTCGCCGCCCGTCACCGCACGGTGATCAAAGCAGAGCGACAGGGGCAATATATGCCGCACCGCCGGCTGACCATCACGAGCGACGACCTCATCTCGACTGCGGCCAGCACCGACAATGGCTACCGTCGGCGGTAACACCACCGGGCTGGCGTAACGACCACCGATAGAACCAAAATTACTCAGTGTAATGGTGCTGCCGCGCAGCTCTGCCGGTGCAATAGTGCGGTTGCGGGTCAGCTCGATCAGTTCTGCCAGGCTATTTTTTAGCTGCGCCGCATCGAGGGTTTGCGCATTGCGCAACACCGGTACAAACAGTCCCTGCTCACTGTCCACCGCCACGCCGATATC
>QNFC01000301.1 GCA_003645395.1 Gammaproteobacteria bacterium | reverse complement strand
TCGAATTTATCGAATTTATCGAATTTATTCGGAACACCTGCGAATAATCTTTTGCGGGACCGGCTCTTGTATCTCCAACGGAATTGCCGCCGGTCCTACACCCATGGTTCCACCGATCGCCGGCGCCAGGTCAGCCAGGCGTAACGGTGGAGCACCCGCCAGCTCTCTATATATAATGGAATAACTGAGTACCGCCTGAACGTACTTGCGAGTCTCGCCAAAGGTGATCATCTCGGTCCATAAATCAGCCGGTGCAGCACTGTGGCGACGTAGCCAGCGATTAACGTTTCCCGCCCCGCCGTTGTAGGCGGCCAGTGCCAGCACGTTATGGTCATCAAAACGATCCAGCATCTGCCGCAAATAGTCGCTGCCGTAGCGAATATTAAGATCAGGTCGCGAAAGCTCATTAACCGAACGCCACTTTTCTCCTCGATCGCTGGCTATATTTTTAGCTGTTGCCGGCATCAGCTGCATCAACCCACGGGCACCAACGGGCGAGCGGGCGTTAGCGTCAAAAATGCTCTCCCGGCGAATCAATCCGTAAATCAACTCCTCGGACAGCTGCTGGGCTTCTGCCTGATCAGCAATAATCTCGCCGTATAGCCGTGGGAACCGTAACTCCAGATCATTCCACGATTTAGCAGACGCCACAGTGAGCACGTCAATCGGATGCCAGTTCCACTGCTGAGCCAGTTTAGCCGCCTCCACTCTGCGTTCTTTATCAACACCCTTGAGGCTGAACCACCACTCCCGCCGTGCACTCGTTTCACGCTTGAAATGGCGCAGCTCAGCCACACGGCGCATGGCCGGTTGCTCAGCCAGTGCTACCAGTACAGCAGGTTCGACGGCATCTTCCTGATCCTGGAATTGATAAGGCAACTCCAGCAAGTCTGCGGCCAGAAATCCGTAATAGTCCCGCAGACCGGCCAGTTCAGTGAGAATAGTGTTGGCCTGTTGTTCCTCACCCTTTGCCTGTAACGCCCTTGCACGCCAGTAGCGCCAGCGGGTGGACTCTTTGAGTTCTTCAGGCAGCTGCTCATACCAGCTGAGCACGAGCTCCCAGTCGCCTCTTCCCAATGCCCAGCGTAGGCGCCATTCGCTCACTTTTTCGTCAAGCGCCTGCTCGGGCAGTTCGTCAAGAAATGCTTCGGCATGTGCGTTGCCAGCCAGCGACACCTCTAACGCGAGACGGCTCAGTGTTGCGATCCTGTCCTCAGGGTCAAAGGTGGTTTGATTAGCACGGGCCTGCCAGATTGCTAATGCGGTGGCTGCGTCCCGACGGGACAGACGGCGCACCCCAAGAGCGGCCGCGGCCGCCAACTCCGGTTGTCGCCAGAGATCGCAATCGAGCGTTTCGGTGGGCTTGCGATGAACGGCGATCATCCGTTTCGCTATGACCTGCTCACCAGTGGGTAACAGTTTGGCCAGATAAATGGCAAGCTGCGGCTGTCCAGCGGAGAGCGCTAGTTGAAACCGCCGCCAGACCAGTTCAGTTGAGAAATCACTGCTTTTTTTCCACGCCGAAAATAATGGATCACAGGCTTTAGGCCGTGAGCGACCATGCAGCCAGAGATCGCGAGCACCCTGCCATGCCTGCTCTTTAGTGCCTTCGACCAACAGCGCGTGATAATAATTGCACTGCAACGTTATCGACCCGGTGGGTTGATAAACCTCGGCGTACTTCTGCCACGCGTTAGTACGGGCAAGCTCCCCAAGCCAGCGGTTACGTATATACCCCGCGAGAGGAAGGTCCGAGTATTCCTGTATAAACTGCTCTATTTCAGCATATTTCGCCGGCGTTATATTACGGCGCAACCGGTTATAACGCAGGTACGGATAGAGCGGGTAATCGGTTAGCCCGTTAGCAAGACGTTGATAGTTAGCTACGCGGCCGGCGGCAAAAGCTCTTTCTGCGGCGATAAAGTTCTTGCGCTGCTCAGCCAGGGTGGCAGAGGCATGCAGCAACTGTGGGGTCAGCAACAGGCCAACAATTATCAGCAAGCCGTTTAACCTGAACGGGCTGCCATACTGTGGGTGCGGAGGGCTAAACAACTTAAGCATATCGCTATGAATTATAAAGCGACCGAATGCTCTGAAGCGGGTAGTTATGAAGATTAATCGTTACGGCTGCGAAATAACTCTCCAACATCGAACTTAATCAAAGTGTGTCGTCACCACCAAAGTAACTCGTACCGCACATCTGACTGGTGAAGAAGCATAGTCCCCTCGAAAGTTTTACTATGCGTAACGACCAGGGTGCTCAGTCAGTTCCAACAAAATGTCGTCGATAAGCGCTGCTGCGTCGAACTCTGGCGCCCACCCCCACTCCTGGCGGGCAAAACGATCATCAATCGGCTTGATCATTTTTTCCAACATCTGCTGCCGCACCGGGTCCGGGTCAAAACTAATCGCGGCACCGGGAACTCTGGCCCTTACCAGCTCAGCCAGTTCACCAGCGGTAGGGGTCGGCGGCACGCCACTAATTAGATAATTGAACATGCGCAAATCCTCGACCGGTGCGCTGGCAAGTTTGAGCACGCCTCGCGCAGCGTCTTTCACATAAACAATCGGCACCTGAGTATGCTCTGCCGCCGCGACTGTATAGGCTCGGCCTTTAGCACTTTCCTCGACCATCCACGAATGAAACTGCGCAGCGCCGGGCGTGCGCACGCCCGCTCCGGCGACTCCGGGAAAACGAATACTACGAAAATCAAGCCCATAGCGCCGACGATAAAAATTACCGCTGTGCTCACCAAACAATTTCGCTGAACCATAAAACGACAGCGGCCGTTGAATGGTCAGATCATCAAACTGATCGCCGTCGACATCGGCGCCATAGGTGCCGATGCTGCTGGCAAAAATAACCTGAGGCACATCTAGCAACCGGGCCGCCTCTAACACGTTAAAGGTCCCGTTAACGTTGGCCTGCATCGCGGCGGCGGGGTCCAGGTCAGAAGCCACCGACAACATCGCCCCAAGATGATAAATAGCCGCCGGTCGTGACTGCTTAACCGCATCTAACAAGCGACTGTGATCCCAAGTCCAGTATTTAGGCAATATTTGTTTGCCACATTTTGTTATCCCTAATCATGGCGTTAAGCATGGTAATCATTTTTCTGATGCAGGCGGTTAGGGCTACT
>QNFC01000300.1 GCA_003645395.1 Gammaproteobacteria bacterium | reverse complement strand
GAGCACTTCCGCCTTGTCCCGGTTTTCTGCATTGCGAAAGCGCAGCTCAATACCCGTCGACTCACCACGCTCAAACCGCTTAACCGTGGTGTAGCGTAATTTGTCGTCACGCAGCAGTGCCTTGAAGTCCGTCACCATGCGCTCCTGGGCCTGCAGCAGTACCACCGGCATATCCACTTCCAGTAAAAAGTGAACACCACCACGCAAATCAAGCCCGAGAAACATTGGCGCGGCATCCACCTCTGTGAGCCAATCAGGCGTTGCCGGTGCCAAATTTAGTGCGACCCCGTAAGCTCGTCCGAGCTCATTGCGGATCAGCGGTTGGGCCGCAAGCTGAGTATCCACCTGATCAAAGCGCACTAGTACAGAGTCGGCATCACGTTCAATACTGAGAAAATCAATATCCGCCTCAACGAGCGCTTCTCCAATTTGATCTTCGAGTAGCTGATCAACCGCTGCGTCAGTGCGAGGGGAAATCTGTATGGCCGGATTTGAGCCGTAAATGTTGGGTAGCGCGTAAATCGCACCGGCGACAAGCACCACCAGCACCAGCAGATTTTTCCAAAGAGGATATTGATTCATTATTTAAGACTTAATCAGAGAGGATTGAGAAAGGAGGACGATGCCCACGCAGCCAGATGTAGCATGACCCGTTAAAGGCTTTTCAGTGTGCCTTTGGGCAGGACCTGAGAAATTGCGTTACGCTGCACATTCACTTCAACACCAGCCGCCAGCTCTAGTCCAAGGTAGGTATCGCCGGCCTTAACAACTTTGCCAACCAGGCCGCCATTGGTGACTACCTCGTCGCCTTTACCCACTTCAGCAACCATATTACGTTGCTCTTTCTGGCGTTTGCTCTGCGGCCGAATGATCATGAAGTAGAAAATCACGAACAGCAGACCCACAAAAATAAAACTGTCGAATCCGGGGACGCCTGACGTGGTTTCTGCGGCGGCCATTGCATCGCTAACAAAAAAGCTCATGGCGGAAATATCTCCATAATAGTGAAGTGTCTAAATCAAGGTAAAAGCAGCAGCGGCTAACGCGCAGAGGCCACCCGGTGATTGCGGAATTATGCCACACCGACCCGCTACTGAGCGGCGAGAAATTCCTGTTGAAACTGCTCGAATCTCTGCTCGGTAATCGCCTGACGAATATCGGCCATCAATACCTGATAAAACCAGGTGTTATGTAATGACGCCAGCCGCATGCCGAGCAGCTCGTCGTTCTGCAGCAAGTGGCGCAAATAGGCACGGCTGAAATTCTGGCAACAGTAGCAACCACAGGCTTCATCCACCGGGCGGGTATCCGCCGCATTGCTGGCATTTCGAATTCTAACCACGCCCTGCTGGGTAAACAGGTGCCCGTGACGGGCGTTGCGGGTCGGCATCACGCAATCGAACATATCAATACCGTGGCTCACCGCCCGCAAAATATCTGCCGGCGTGCCCACACCCATTAAATAGCGCGGCTTATCAACGGGTAACGCCGGCGCTGAGTGAGCGAGAATCCGCAACATATCTTCCTTGGGCTCACCCACCGACAGGCCGCCCAGCGCGTAGCCGTCAAAGCCAATTTCAATCAGCCCCTGTAATGATTCATCACGCAACGACTCGTGCATGCCACCCTGAACAATACCAAACAGGGCTGCGCTGCTATCCCCATGTGCGGCGCGACTGCGCGCCGCCCAGCGCAGAGAGAGCTGCATCGATTCACGTGCCTGTTGCTCATCGGCGGGATAAGGCGTGCACTCATCAAAAATCATCACGATGTCACTACCGAGTGCGGCCTGCGTCACCATTGACTCTTCCGGCCCCAGGAACACGAGAGAACCATCACGAGGCGACCGAAACTCCACCCCCTGCTCGCTGATCTTGCGACTGGTCTTCAGACTAAAAACCTGAAATCCACCCGAGTCAGTCAAGATTGGCCCAGGCCAGGCCATAAAATCGTGCAGATCACCATGAGCGGCGATAATTTCCGTACCGGGTTTAAGAAACAGGTGAAAGGTATTGCCGAGCACAATCTCCGCCCCACACTCCACCAGTTCCACCGGCGACAGCGACTTCACCGTCGCCTGGGTGCCTACCGGCATAAACGCCGGGGTCTGCACCGCCCCACGGGGAAAAGTCATCCGACCGCGCCGCGCCTGCCCATCCGTCACCGACAACTCAAAGTTCATCCTGCTCACGGCCGCTCCTTCCGTTCTAACAACATCGCATCCCCGTAGCTAAAAAACCGGTACTTAGCAGCCACCGCATGGCGATAGGCCGCCATCAACCGCTCGTACCCAGAAAACGCGCTGACCAGCATCAACAGGGTGGACTCTGGCAGATGAAAATTGGTGATCAATCCATCAACTACCCGAAACCGATACCCCGGCGTAATAAACAGCCGAGTGTCCCCCTCATAGGACTCCAACCTGCCCGACTGCGCGGCGGATTCCAGCGCCCGTAGTGAAGTCGTACCCACCGCAATCACCCGGCCGCCGGCGCGTTGGGTTTGGTGCACCTTATCAACCACCTGCTGGCTCACCGATAACCACTCGGCATGCATCGGGTGATCAGCAAGATTATCCACCCGCACCGGTTGAAAAGTACCGGCGCCGACGTGCAGCGTTACCTCAGCAAAATCGATATTCATTGCCCGCAGCTGGCCAAGCATCTCCCGGTCAAAATGCAGCCCGGCCGTCGGTGCGGCCACCGCACCCTCTACCTGAGAGTAAACAGTCTGGTAACGCTCCAGATCGGCCTGATCAGGTTTGCGACTTATATAAGGTGGCAACGGTAACTGGCCGACCTGGCGCAACACATCGCCAATAGGGTCAGAAAACTCGAGAGTAAAAAAGGCACTTTCGCGGCCAGTAACCCGCACCTGAAACCCGCCTTCCAGCTCAAGCATCGAATCCGTCTTCGGCGAATGGCTCGCCCGAATCTGCGCCAGCGCCTCATGACTACCCAGACAGCGCTCAATCAACACCTCAACGCGACCACCACTCTGCTTTTTACCTTTCAACCGGGCAGCGATAACGCGAGTGTTATTCATCACCAGCAGATCGCCGGGTTTTAGCAGGTCGGTTAACTGCGCAAACTGGCAGTCCACCGCCTCGCCTGCAGCTGGCAAAACCAGTAATCGCGAATCACGCCTGCGCGCCAGCGGCTGCTGGGCAAT
>QNFC01000299.1 GCA_003645395.1 Gammaproteobacteria bacterium | reverse complement strand
TAGGGTAGCGTGTAGCGTATCTGCGAACTGGATGCCAACATTAGTGGCAGCACTTCCCAGCATATTGGTGAAGCTAGTTCCTGATCTATCCTGACGTATGTAGTCAATACTAATAGTAAAGTCATCATTTGCACCAATAAGAAACTCTGGTATCGTTATGGTTCTATTACCATTACCCTCTAAGATATCTCTACCACCCGCCTGCTGGAAGGGGGAACCATCAGTGAGGTACAGCTTGCCAATCGGTCCTTGAAAAAGCTCTGTACCACCAGTTCTAGCCCCGATAGTATCTGTTACACCAGCTATAAGAGAAGCTCCTGTTTTTGTAGAATTTCCCCCATTACTCCCAAAAGTAGCCTCATTCGCTAATACTGTAGCTTTAGCTACTTGTATAGCATCAGGTAAGTAAGGGTTAGCATTGAAGATACTAAGACCCTCTACTCTATCATAGAAGTACTGGATGTTAGTTGTAGTTAATCTGATAGTCTTACCACCATCCTCTGGTCCTGAAAGGACTCTCCTAGTAGCATCATTAGCCTCAGGTATAAAGGATACTTTAACCTGAAATGGTAACCCAAGAGGTGTCCAATCAGCCATAGTCGCGTACATAGTACTACCATCAAAATGGTAGAAATAACCAACGAGGTCATGTATGGGAGGCCAACCACCAGGAGGGACACCCCCAGTAGCAACACCACCAGGGTAAACACCACCCCTATGCTCTAACTGGTTATATCCAGTCCTATGCCGTGTAGTCTTTCTACGTCTAGCCATTACAGACTACCGTTAGTAGTAGGGATGTCTTCTATCTCCCTGGAAGGTGTTAGAAACTCACCATCATACTGAGCAGATCTCTGATGGCAATGAGCCTCAGACTCTTTAGCCTTAAGAGTACGTTCTTCAGCAGTACCTTTTGGTATTAAATGGGGTGGTACCTTCAGTTCTTCAATTGTAGCCATCTTCTATCTCCTTTAAGGTTTAACTAATTTAAGTTTTAACTAATTTAAGTTTTAACTAATTTAAGGTTTAACTAATTTAAGGTTTAACTAACCTAACAACAACAGCTGTAGCATCAGCTACTCCTGTACCACCTACACTATCGATAATAGCAGGAACAGTGAATAGATCAACAGATTCAGTAGTAGCACCAGTAGCACTACACTCTAGATAATTAAGAGCATTACCAGCATCAATTATCCAGATCTTATGAGTAGCACTCAGATAAACAAGAGGGGCTATAGTCCTACTAGAATTATCCTGTTTATCAAAATGGATATTACCTGTATCAGTGGCTGTTGAAAAGGTAGTATCATCCCAGATTATCTCACCATCTACAGGGACAGGAACACCTAAATCATACCTACTGGTATAGTCTAACTCCATGACACCCATAGCAGACAATTCAGCTAGAGTTCTCTCATCATCAGTTATAACATCACTATCTAAAGTAATCCATTCAAAATCTTGGTCAGTGATACTAACTTTAGCTAATACCTGACCATTTATACCACCATCAGGAACTTGGTTAGGGATAACAGACCAACCATAACCCCCTAAACCATCTAAATCGGTTAAGACATAACCAACATTAACTCCATCTGCAGGAACCTCATTATAAGTAGGTAAAGCCTCCCATTGATAAGAACCTAAAACTTCAGTAAGAACATAACCATCAGTAACAGGAGCGGGAACCTCATTATAATCAGGTAAAGAACCCCAATCATAGCCACCTATAGCATCTGTAGCAGTCAAAACCCACCCAGTAGTAGTAGGATCAGATGGGACTTCATAAACCTCTGCCCAATCATAGTTTCTAGCAGCAGAATTAGTCTTCCTCAAAGCATAACCTATAGGGTCACCATCGCCATCAGGGATAGTCTGAGGGGATACCCATTCTACATTAAAGTCATCCTCATCTACTTTCTGCATAACCTGACCAGTACTACCACCAGAAGGCATACCATCTGGAGTAGTAAAATCAGCCCATTTACACTGATAATCAGAAGTAGTATTAGAGACTAAGTATTTAAGGTTATCAGCACTATGGGGTAATTCAGGATCATAACTAGGGTCAGGTATAGGTTCTCCATTACCATCTACCTGAAAGTCAGCAGCTTTAGTCAATACTTGCCCAATATCACCACCCTTGGGTATAGGAACACTCCTAGAACCCCACCTCTCACCTTCATGCCCCCAAAAATCAGGGTATTCAACAGTAGGGGAGAAAACAACAATAGGTATAATAGAAGGATTAACCTCAGGGTCTCTATATACATAAGACTCTTTCATCTTCTTCCTTCTGAGAGATGCCATCTCTTCTTTTCCTGGGAATAGCTTATACATTATGGATTGCCTTTGTAGAGAGATATTAACTAAACCTGCCAAGTTTATCTCTTTTCTGTTCACTAGCTAATTTAGACCGTAACTCAGATATATCTCTAGCAGCTCTAAGGTCTCTAACAGCCTCTACGCTACCCCTAGCTACTATAGCTACAGTCTCCTTAAGTGTAGTAGCTACCTTAGAACCAATGCCAGCTTGGCTATGGACCTTATTAGCGATAGCCCTCATAGATTTCTGCTGTCTCATCTCATGGGCCTTATCTTTCTTCCTTTCAGTTTCCATAGCTTTCTGAAGAATAGTTTTGGCCATAGCAGATTCCAATAAATAAGTATTTATATATAAAGAGGATTATGCTCCTTTTTAGATTTATTTACAACCCTTATAGGAACTACCGATATAGGATCTTATATCCTCATATAGGATCTTATATCCTCATATAGGATCTTTTTAAGATCTTCAGATAGCTAGATAAAATACCTAAGATAAAAGACATAAGATAGAAGACATAAGATAAAAGATCTATGATAAAAGACCTATGATAAAAGACCTATATATAGAGTCTATAAAGAAGGTATCGATTCTTATGACCGAGTAAGGTTTAGATTCCCCTTGTAACTACAAGTGAGATGTAGGATGAACGAGGTGATGAATGAATGAGTGGCATACGAGCGAAGCGAGATAAAGCCACGAATGAATGAAGAGACGAAGATGAAGACGACCATCGAATAAGGAATTCTAAAATCATAGAGTATGATCCTCTTAATTATCCTACCGATATCCCCCGTGAATAGATTTTCTTATAACGATTATCTATAGATATTAATTACCCTAACGGGTAATGT
>QNFC01000298.1 GCA_003645395.1 Gammaproteobacteria bacterium | reverse complement strand
TGTGCGATTTCTTCAGTTGAGCGCCCGCAGCCCTCACAGAATAGTTTCGTCACATCCAGCTCACAAATTGCCACGCAGGGAGATGCCAGATTACTCATGGTTCATGTCCTTAAGTAGATGAAGAAACTCCGCCAGCATGATCGCTGTTGCCCCCCAGATTTTGTGCTTGCCCACCGCAAAATAAGGGACCTCTGTCGCGCCCCAGCGTTTTAGGTCGCGTTGTTCGCACTGGCGCGTAGCAGGGTCTAGCAGCGTTTTTAGCGGTGCCTCGATAATCTCTGCCACTTCTTGCTGACAGGGTACAAACGCGGGGCGCTGGGCAACGTAACCGACAAAGGGATGCACATTGTGGTTGCTGGCGTAGACATAGAATTCTGCCAACTGCCCAAGAATCACCACCTGTTCGGGATCCACGCCAACCTCTTCATGGGTTTCGCGGGTAGCGGCTTCGGCAAGTGTCTCATTACGCTCCTGGCGGCCCCCGGGCAGTGATATCTGACCCCCGTGGGTGCCGTCGTATTCCGGGCGTTGGATAAATACAAGGCTTAGTGAAGGGTCGTTTACCATCGCCGGATAAAGTAGGAAAAGTACCGCCGCTTTGCGATGGTCTCCTGGCGGTTCTGGCCAGGGAAAGGGCTTGCCACTAATCGGCAGAGGCATCATTATTTTCCTGGCCTCTACGTTGCTAATAGGCTGGCGTAAGCGCTCCTGTAAACGGATTAAGTTGTCCGGTAGCTCGGTGGGTGTAGCAGTGGCTATGGCGCTACTCTGCACCGGCTAAATGCCCATGTTTGCCAGCATGATACAAAAATTATTGACCACGCTGACCAGTGTGGGGTGGTCGGTTTCGAACCGTTCCAGGTTGCGATCAACGCCCTTTAGCGCCAGTTTCAGCAGCTCCGGGTCCTGTTGCGGCCGTAGGGCTTCGTGGGCGGAAAGTTGAGTGAACCCGACCAGGCTACCGAGTGATTCGGGGTCGAATGAAGCTGCTTTCTCAGATTTCAGTTCGGCCTTTAGTTCTTCAAGTTTTTCCAGTAGCTGCTCGCGCAGGTCGTCGGCAAGTTCATCGGCGGCGTGGAGTTTTTTTTCAATCTGGTCGAGGCGCTCTTTTATCATGACTAAATATCGCTTTCTGGTGAATGCGAGAGATCCCGCGCAGCAGGGTCAACTTACACCCTGCGATGGCTAATTATCTTGGCTATTGTAGTTTAAACCGTCAGGTTTAACCGGCCGGTTGATTTCGGCGCTGCACGCCGGCTTTACAGGTTTTGGCGACCCTCTTCGGGTCATTGGATGATTTCAACCATTGACCCGAAGAGGGTCGAGGGATAATGTTGCCAATGAGGAAACAGTGCTATCTGCTAAATTTCGAGCAGACTAGCAGGTGGGAGAGGCGCGCGAGAAAACGTTGATTTGGTCAACTTCCCTTTAAGGAGGGCAATTATGAGAATACCCTTGCAAATAACGGCCAGAAACCTGGAAATGACTGATGCAATCGATGCAGCAGTACGTAAACGAGCAGAAAAGCTGGAACACTTTTCCGATTGCATCACCAGCTGTCGCGTGGTGGTTGAATGCCCGCACCGGCATCACCAGAAAGGGGTGCTGTATAACGTTCATATCGACCTAACTTTGCCGGGCAAGGAGCTTTCGATTACTCGCGAACCTGCTGAGGATCTCTACGTTGCTATTCGCGACTCCTTTGACGTGGCGACCCGCCAGGTGCGCGAATACATGCAAAAGCGTAATGGCCACGTCAAACACCACGCTAATAAAGAGCAGCTGCCCATCGACTAGGGAGTTGCTAATTAGGTGCAGAGCTTTCTGTGCTTAAAGGCAATAAAAAAGGCCCCGTTCTTCAATTAGAGAACGGGGCCTTTTTTATTAGGTAACTGGGGAGTGTTAGCGGGCGGCTGCCAGTGCCTGGTCGATGTCAGCGATGATGTCGCTAACCGCTTCAATACCTACTGACAGGCGGACCATGTCCTGCGTCACGCCAGCAGCGGCCAGTTCTTCAGCATTGAGTTGCCGATGGGTAGTAGTGGCCGGATGGGTTGCCAGTGATTTAGCGTCACCGATATTAACCAGCCGCACGATCAGTTCCAGCGCATCGATGAATTTGGCACCTGCTTCGAGGCCGCCCTTGAGGCCAAAAGTGAGAATGCCGGAGGCGGTTCCGCCCAGGTATTTTTGTGCCAGTTCGTAGTCGCTATGGCTTTTTAGCCCTGCATAGCCAACCCAGGTCACCTGGTCGTGGGCTTCCAGGTGCTGTGCCACCGCGAGGGCGTTGCTGCAATGGCGCTCCATCCGCAGCGGCAGGGTTTCAATGCCCTGGAGTATCTGAAAGGCATTGAACGGCGACAGGGCTGCACCCATGTTGCGTAGTATCACCACTCGGGTGCGGGCGATACAGGCTGCTGGGCCAAAGGCATCGGTCATAACCACTCCGTGGTAGGAGGGGTCCGGCGTGCTCAGGTGTGGAAAGCGGTCGGCGTGATCAGCCCAGGGGAAGTTACCGGCATCGATAATTACGCCGCCCATGCTGGTGCCGTGGCCGCCCATGTACTTGGTTAACGAATGAATCACCAGATCGGCGCCATGTTCAATCGGTCGACAGATTTGCGGCGTGGCCACGGTGCTGTCCACAATCAGCGGCACGCCCTCGGCGTGGGCGATATCGGCAAAACCAGCAATGTCGGTGATGTTGCCGCCGGGGTTGCCGATGGTCTCGCAAAACACCGCTTTAGTACGATCATCGATGGCGTTTTTTAGGGCGTCCAGATCAGTGTGATCAACAAACCGCACCTCGATACCAAACTGCGGAAAGGTGTGGGCGAACAGGTTATAGGTGCCGCCGTAGAGTTTCGCGCTGCTGATAATGTTGTCGCCAGCGCGAGCTAGATTCATGATCGAATAGGTAATGGCCGCTGAGCCGGAGGCCACGGCTAGTCCGGCGATGCCGCCTTCAAGTTCAGCTGCTCGTTTTTCGAGCACGTCATTGGTTGGGTTCATGATGCGGGTATAAATGTTGCCCTCGACCTTCAAATCAAACAGGTCGGCACCGTGCTGGGTGTTATCAAAAGCGTAGGAGGTGGTCTGGTAAATCGGTACCGCCACGGCTTTAGTGGTTGGGTCCGGGGAGTATCCGCCGTGAATGGCTATCGATTCGCGTTCCATGGTTGTTCCTTATGAAGGATTGATT
>QNFC01000297.1 GCA_003645395.1 Gammaproteobacteria bacterium | reverse complement strand
GCGTGCCCAGGGTAGAGAACCCCTACTCCAACGAGCTAATGCATCCGCTGACCAAATCTGGTCCCTATTACGCCGCGCTGATCGTCGCCGGGGCTATCGACAGCAAAGGTGGCCCCCGTATCGATGGCAATGCTCAGGTAATGCGTTACGACAACACCCCAGTTCAGGGCCTATACGGTGCTGGCAACAGTGTTGCCCACGTCTCCGCGGGGGCTTACTGGGGCGCCGGTGGCACTATCGGCCCGGCCATGGTATTCGGTGCCCTCGCCGGTGCCCACGCTGCTAAATCGGAAATCATTGCGGATGCGTAATATCAGTAGCGGCCGTGTGCTGCTGTGCCTGCTGATGATCTCCGGTCTGACCAGCGGCCGTGTTGTTGCCGATGGCAACGAGGTGCTTTCCAACAACGAAGAACTAGCCGAGGTGAGCCTCGCCTTTGACCTGCAACCAATTTTCGACACCTACTGCGTGCAGTGTCATCTGCTCGAGTCTGCCCAGGGCGGGCTGGTGCTGGAAAACGGCGAGGCCTGGGCTAATCTGGTTAATGCCGATAGTACTCAGGCAGTCCTTAAAAGAGTTGACCCCGGGACCCCCGCTGAGAGTTACCTGCTGCACAAACTACGCGGCACCCACATTAAGGCCGGGGGATCAGGCCAGCCCATGCCGTATGGCAGTGAGGCCAGCGCGGGTATTTCTGCAAGTTCAGTTGAGCTGGTTGAGCGCTGGATTAGTGAGGGGGCAGCGGATAATTGAATTCGCAATGAACCCACCTGAATTTAAGGAGGTTGGCATCATCAACAATACTGAGAAACACACTACAGAAACTGTCGAACAACTGATGAAATGAGGTGTCTAGATGGACACTAAACAACTAATTAGTGAAGCGGTATTGCTTCCTGTTGAAGAGCGAGCGTTAGTCGTCGATTCGTTCCTGGGGTGATGACCCTTCACCGCGAACCGGGGTATTGGAAGTATCGGCAATAACGACAAACCGAGTTAGATGCGCAACTCAGAGGGCAGCGCTCTCTGGTTAAACCATAATGGTGTTCAAAACACGCCCCCTAAAACCCATAAAGCCTGACGGCATTGTCGGCAAAAATATTGTCCAGGTCTGTTTCGCTGTATCCGGGGTTCTGGTTGATGTCAGTGATATCGGATTTGCATAAGTCTGGATTGGTTTCGTGGGGGAAATCGGACGAATAGACAAATCCTCTGCTACCCAGCGCAGCGATGGTCTGCGGCAGGAATTTTTCTTTGCCTTCGGTGCCGATAAAAATCCGGTCTTCGCTGATCTGGCGCTGGATGTAGTCGGCCACGTCTTCCCCGCCCTGCAGCGTCAGGTAGCTGTCATTGGGGTCGTAGGGAATGTGGGTTTCGTAACCTTCTTCCAAACGCTCGATAGCCATTAGCAGCCAGGCGGCACCAGCCTCAAGATAAGCCACCCGCAGGTTTGGAAAGCGGTCGAAGATGCCGGCGAAAATCATGCCGCCGAAACTTGCTGCGATAGTGAAGGCGTGACCCAGGCCACGGGTGACGGCGAAGGGGTCGGCGTTATCAAGCCCGGTGTTGTCGTGACAGCCGCCATGCACAGAGAGTGCGCAACCTAGTTTTTCGGCCTCGGCATAGAGGGGCCAGTAGATTTTGGCACCGAGTGGTTGCGGCAGCCCGTTGGAGGGCAGCATGGCCCCACGCATGCCGAGCTGATCGACCACGCGGCGTAGTTCGATAATCGCCTCATCAACATCGGCCAGGGGCAAAAGCGCCATGCCGTGGAGTCGCGAATCGCCTTTAAGGTAGGTGTCGTAGAGCCAGTCGTTGTAGCCGCGGGTGACTGCTTTTGACCAGTCACGGTTATGGATTTTGCCGTAGGCGAGGCCAAAGGTAGGGTAGAGCACGGTGCGCTCGATGCCGACATCATCAAGAAATACGCCCCAGTCTTCGGCATTGGCGGGCCGAAACGCTCCGGGTGGTGAGGTGGTGGGCCCCTGGGAATGCAGATGATCCAGCGGTGGGAAGAGTCGAAACCCCTGAAAGGGTCCGGCGCTATGAAACGGTTCGGGAATAAATTCGGACAGGGCTATTTCGTCTTCAATAATGTGGCCATCGGCGTCAATGATTCTGCGTGCTGACATCTTTCCTCTCCTTTTGTCGTTGCTGGGTCGCCAGCGACTGTCCCTATTGCTGCTGTGACTGTTGCAGGTCGATGCGGATCCACTCAGCCATTTTCGTGGCCCGCGTCAGCCAGGCATCAGCGGCGGCGGTTGGCAGCTGGTCGCGCAGGTTGGCGGCGAACAGGACCAGCCAGTCGTCGATTAAATCCGGTGGAATCTGTAGATGGCGATGCACCGCATGGGGGTTGTAGACATCCTCGCGGTAGCGTTCACCACCGAGGTCAATCCACCAGAAATGGCCGATGCGCGCTTTCAGCTCGTCCCAATCTTTGACCGTTGAAAAATAACTTCCCAGGGTGGGGTGTTCGCGGATAAGGTCATAAAAGCTGGCGATCACCTCCAGAATGCGAGCCTGGCCGAGGCTCGCGTGCAGCTCTCGATACGCACGATCTGGGGCAGTGGTAGCCAGGGTTGGTTTCGGCTGCCCTGCGGGTTGCTGTTCCGGGGGTGATTTGCCCATTTGCGGTTCCTTATTGTTGGCTATATTTCTGCTGTAGCTGTGCCCAGCGCCGGCCGCATTCGCGTGCTCCCTCTGCATAGGCTTCGGGAATGACGTCGTAGGGTGGACGAATTGGGCCCGCTTTGCTGTAGCCAGCTTCGTCGATACGAATTTTTTCCAGCTGAATGTTGTAGGAGGCAAATTCCTGGATGCCGCCGGGTGGGAAAAAGGTTTGTAGCGCCCAGTTGAGTTCGCCATCAATTTCCAGCGCGGTTTTCCAGTCGCCGGCTTGCACGGCTGCCATCAATGCCTGTGCCGGGGCCAGGCCCATGCTCGCTTCGGTGGTCCAGCAGGCTTTGGAATGTTCCGGTGAAATTCGGGCGGCGGTGTAGTAGGTGACCACGTGGGGGACAAAGCGAATTTTGCCGCCGGTGATGCGATCCAGATTCAACAGCTGTGGATCGGCAGCGTTTTTAGCGGCGATGACTGTGGGCGCCTGTTCGGCCACCAGTTTCCAGAATGGCAGCGGAAACTGAAAACGAAAAGCGTTGGGGTTGGAATAGCACATGATGCCCAGATCGGGGAAGGCCTGGGAGATGGTGGC
>QNFC01000296.1 GCA_003645395.1 Gammaproteobacteria bacterium | reverse complement strand
TGCCGGTGAAGGCGACATGGTCAAACGCACCGCCGAGGCCTACGTGGTCCACCACGCGGACTTCATGACCTTTTTGCCTTTCAAGCACCGGTAGCCGGGGTCGACACCCAATCCGGACCAGAGTGCTGGACAATTATTCCTTGGCTCAGGCGGGATTCTGGTATATCTAGAAACCAACCGAAGCTTTTGCTCATGATTTTCATGAGTGGCCACAAACCCAAGCCGAATTGAATCGCTACGCGATCCCGCGAGGCGATGACCGCAGGAGGACGACCAATGGCTGACAATACCGACAAGGTTGAAGGAAGCGTTGACGGCAAGTTCTATGTCGACAGTAATTGCATCGACTGCGATCTGTGCCGCCAGACGGCCCCCGAGAATTTCGAGCGCAACGAGGACGAGGGTTTCACCTTCGTCAACAAGCAGCCCGACGGCGCCGAAGAGGAGCAGGCCTGCCTGGACGCCATGGAGGAATGCCCCACCGAAGCCATCGGCGACGACGGCTAGCCGGTCCCGCCGGTTGCGGAATTGCCGCCGGATGGCCTCATGGCTGTGCCCGTAAAATCGGACCGGCCCCGCGAAAGTGGCGGGCCGGTCCTTTTTTGTGGAAACTTATGGGGCAGGCGAGAGTTGGATAGGACGAACGAATGATCCCCCTGAACCGTCGGGTGCGGCCTCAAACCGCGCCCGCTTGCGATCCGATCCCGACCCCGGATCACCTGATTGGAGTCCCCATGCGCAAAGTTATCCATGGCCGCTGGCCGGCGATTGGCCTGGTGGTCCTGCTGCTGGTCGTGACCGCGGTCGCGGCCCAGGCTCAGTCTGCGTCCGGCGAGCTGCGTTCCTACGCCGACGTGGCGGCCAAGACCATGCCCGCGGTGGTCAATATTTCCACCGACAAGCTGGTTGAGAACAATTTTCAGCACCCATTCATGGATGATCCCATGTTCCGGCGCTTTTTCAAGATGCCCGACGACGACACCCACAACGACGGCGAGCGCATGGAGCACTCCCTCGGCTCGGGTATCGTGATTTCGGCCGACGGCTATATCCTGACCAACAATCACGTGGTGGAGAATGCCTCGAAGGTTCACGTCACCTTTGCCGGCGAGCGGGAATACGAGGCCGAGGTCATCGGCACCGACCCGCCGACGGATGTGGCCCTGATCAAGATCGACGCCACAGACCTGCCGTTCCTGGAAATCTCCGACAGTGACAAGTTGCGCGTCGGGGACCAGGTCATGGCGATCGGCAATCCCTTTGGTGTGGGCCAGACCGTAACCCTGGGCATTGCCAGCGCCCTGGGGCGCAACATCGGCCTGATGGACTACTCCGACCTGATCCAGACCGACGCCTCGATCAACCCCGGCAACAGCGGCGGGGCCCTGGTCAACATGCAGGGCGAATTGGTCGGCATGAACGCGGCCATTCTCAGCCGCAGCGGCGGCAGTCAGGGCATCGGCTTTGCCATCCCGACCAACATGGCCATGCGCGTGGTGGAAGCCCTGCGCACGGTGGGCCACGTGCAGCGCGCCTATCTGGGCGTTTATCCCCAGGTGGTGGACCAGAGCATGGCCGACTACTACGGCATGGACAGCCCGCGCGGCGTGCTGGTGACCCAGGTCAACGACGATACGCCGGCGGACCGGGCCGGACTGCGCAACGGCGACATCATCCTGAGCGTGGACGAGAAGGCCATCAAGAATCCGAGCATGCTGCGCAACGTGATCAGCCTGTCGGAGGTGGGCGAAAAGGTCAAACTGGCCATCGTCCGTGACGGCAAGGAGAAGGACGTGTACGTGCAGCTGGAAGAGCTGCCCGATACCGCCGGCAGTCGACCCAGCCAGCCTTCGACACCGGACCAGGACAATTCCCTGGACGGCGTGACGGTGCGCGAACTGACCCCGGCCCTGCGCTCAACAGGCAATCTGCCGGACGAGGTGGAGGGCTTGCTGGTCATCGGCGTGACCGCCAGCAGCAACGCCGCCCGTGAGGGCCTGGTCGAGGGCGACGTGATCCAGGAAGTGGGCCGCGACGCCGTCACCAGCCTGGGAGCTTTCAAGGACGCCCTGGGCAAGAAGACCGACCGCCCGGTTTTCCTGCGGGTGTACAAACCCGGTCAGCAGCGCAGCGTATTTATTGCGGTGCCGCGGTAGGGAAATATTGGTGGATGATCAGGCCGCCGGATCCGATTGGGATCCGGCGGCTTTTTTACGGCCCGTACCGGGCGCCGGCTCCGACAGAGACGGCTCCGGACCGCGATCGGTCAACTATTGCTGGAGATCCCGCTTCAAATCCGGTTCCATCGTGTCGCAGTTGATGGCAGGTGTGATCCGGGTGTTGAAGTTGAGTTTGAAAATCGTTTAACTAATATATTTTACAGTGTTTTAACTTGCGTCCGGGCTCGTTTTTTCGTATCTTGTTTGTACCTCCCAATAGCCCTAATTTGAAGGAAATACCATGCCTGTATTTTGCCCCGGCCAGTCAGCCAATGAGGTTCACCTTGCCCTGAAATCCGCGTTGAAAAGCATGGCCGAAGCCGAAAAATGTGCGGTGATTTGCTTTGGGGAGATCATGGAGCGAAAGCTGTATCGGGAGCTTGGCTATGGGTCGATCAACCAGTATGCGGAGGTTGCACTTGGGTTCTCGACGCGGCGCACGACGGATTTTGTGATGCTGTGCAAGCGATTGGAAAAACTGCCGCTGGTGAAGAAGCAGGTTGAGTCGGGAAAAATAGGGTACACCGCTGCCCGCGTTATAGCTCCGGTCATTGATCAGACCAATGAACGCGTCTGGGTGGATTTTGCTCTTAAAAATTCGCGCCGCGAATTGGAGCGAGAGGTGAAGTGGGCCAAAAAGGAAGCGGTCGATGCGGCGAAGGGCCAGCAACAGTTGATGCCCGTACCGACCAGCAGACCGGCGGCGGTTGTGCCGGTACGGGTGAGCTTGGAGATGACCCCGACTCAGTTCGCACAATATGAGGCGCTGTGGGAACAGATTGATGCGCCGGCCGGCAAGGTTGAAGCACTTCTGGAACTGATGCAATCATTTGCGGCCGAAACACGCCCCCGGGGGCGTACTGCAACGCCGGTTCAAATCCACATCCATCAATGTGAGGATTGTGCCAAAGCCTCGGTCCAAACCGGCAAAGGCGAGCTGGAGATCGGCGAAGCAGAGTTGGCGCAAGCGAAATGCGACTGCCAGGTCAGCTGCCCAGGCAAGCGCAACAC